>JAGXSZ010000031.1 GCA_018333515.1 Actinomycetota bacterium | reverse complement strand
GATATCGAGATTTGGCGCCAGGAATTAAACCAGTGTATCAATACCGATCAGACAGGTGTTGTGCGGGTTAAGGTTGCAGGCACACTTGATTCTCACGGGAAGCTTATTCCTGATTCGTTGAAGTTTTATTTTGAACAAAATGGTGCGCCTGATGGGGGAGTTGTTTATATCCCTGCGCCACTTAGCCAAATCCCAACACCTCAAGCAGTGGAGAAGGATAGTTATGATGCAATAAGTAGTGTAGTTAACGCAGAAAAGAAATAAATCAATCAATTAAAATGGGGTTAGAAGAGCTTAGCTTCATTGGAGTCCATGTTTCATGCTGCTAGAGCACTTCTGTTTGCCAATAACTACCGTGAGAAAAGCCACTTTTGCCTAAAAGCTGCCCTTCAGACACCTTATGTTGACGAAGGAACATTAGATCAGGGTTTTTTGATGATTTTGATACAACTATGCTACTCGGAGAAATAGCAGATCACAAATTCGATTTCTCAAGAGAAGGAGCCGCCGAGCCAGTACAGGGGAACAGACTGTAAATTTCGCCCCATTCCGACCACAATATCGAAGCGCTCAAAGGTATCGACCTGGTTATCGGGGAAGGTATCTTCGGATTGCTTGGTCCCAACGGGGACGGTAAGAAAATCATCCTGCGAATGCCAAGCTCCTCTAACCAAAGCCGGCTACATCCCCTGTAAGCTTACACCTGTATCTCACCAAAGATATCTGCTATTCTATAGTCACTAAATCCGCGAGGAGAAAACGTTGAGTTCTGAGTTTGACGACAATCGGCCCGACAAGCCCGAAGAGGCCTGTGGAGTCTTCGGGATATACGCGCCCGGAGAGGATGTTAGCAGGCTGACCTACTTCGGGTTGCACACTCTCCAGCACCGGGGACAGGAGAGCGCCGGCATGGCGGTCTCGGACGGGCAGTCCACCATCATCTATAAAGACATGGGTCTTTTGACGCAGGTCTTTGATGAGCGCAACCTCGGCACACTCCAGGGCGATATCGCGATAGGGCACGTGCGCTATTCCACGACGGGCTCGAGCCTGTGGGAGAACGCGCAGCCGGTCTATAAGACCTTCAGCGGCGGGAGCGTCGCGCTCGCGCACAACGGCAACCTCATCAACATGCAAGAACTCCGCGAAGATATGCGCAAAGAGGGCATCCGTTTCCGGTCGACCTCCGATAGCGAGGTCATCGCGTCGCTCGTGGCGTCGCGGGCCGACCAGGGGATGGGAATCGAGCAGGCCATCAAAGAGACTATGAAGATGATAAACGGGGCTTACTCCGTCCTCATCTTGACCGAGCAGACCCTCTACGGCATGCGCGACCCGTACGGCATACGCCCGATGGTCATCGGTAAACGCGGCGAGCATTATGTCGTCGCTTCGGAGAGCTGCGCGCTCGACATCGTCGGCGCGGAGTATGTTCGAGATGTCGCACCGGGTGAGCTTATCATCATCGACCAAAACGGGCTGCGCAGCGAACAAGGCGCCGAGCCCAAGAAATCTTCGCTCTGTATATTTGAGTTTATATATTTTGCCCGCCCCGACACCAAACTTCTCGGGCGGCTGCTCTACAGCGCGCGCGAGGCGATGGGTATCGAGCTGGCCAAAGAGGCTCCCTGCGACGCCGACCTCGTCACCGGGGTGCCGGATTCAGGGGTGCCGGCGGCAATCGGCTATTCGCAGGAATCGGGTATCCCATATCGCGAAGCTTTCGTAAAAAACCGCTATATAGGGCGGACTTTTATACAGCCGACGCAGACGATACGCCAGGTCGGCATAAAGCTCAAGCTCAACCCGCTTAGCGAAGTAGTCAAGGGCAAGCGGGTAGTCGTCGTCGATGACAGCGTTGTGCGCGGCAACACCAGCCAGAAGCTCGTGGCGATGCTGCGCGAGGCGGGCGCGACCGAGGTCCATATGCGCGTCAGTTCGCCGCCGGTCGAGTGGCCGTGCTTCTACGGTATCGACACGGCCGACCAGGGCCAGCTCGTAGCCGCGGTCAACACCAATGAGGCGATACGTAAATTTATCGGGGCCGACAGTCTGAGCTACTTAAGCCTCGAAGGACTGGTCAGGGCGACCGGTAATAAACGCGAGGACTTCTGTCTCGCGTGTTTTGACGGAAATTATCCGGTCGATGTGCCGGATGACTTAAAGATAACCAAGTTGATGCTGGAAGAGGAGCAAGCCAAGGTAGATGGATAAACAGGATAAGAAGGGGCTTACCTACAAGGACGCGGGCGTCGATATCGACGCGGGCGAAAAGGTGGTCGAACTCATAAAAAAATCGGTGCGATCGACCTTTCGACCGGGCGTTTTGACCGACATAGGCGGCTTCGGCGGCCTTTTTTCACTTGATACCGCAAGATACAAAGAGCCGGTTTTGGTTTCGGGAACCGATGGCGTCGGGACCAAGCTCAAAATCGCGCAGGCGCTCAACAGGCACGACACTGTCGGCATCGACCTGGTGGCGATGTGTGTCAACGATATCCTCGTGCAGGGGGCCGAGCCGCTATTCTTTCTCGACTACTTCGCGACCGGCACGCTCGAGCCGCATCAGGCGGCGGCGGTCATCGAAGGTATCGCCGAGGGGTGCCGGCAGGCGGGCTGCGCCTTGCTCGGCGGTGAGACCGCCGAGATGCCCGGCTTCTACGAGCCCGGCGAGTACGACCTGGCGGGTTTTGCCGTCGGCGTCGTCGACAAGCCCGATATAATCACCGGTGAAAAAATCGAAAAAGGCGACGTTATACTTGGCCTTGCCTCATCGGGCCTGCATAGCAACGGCTACTCACTCGTCCGAAAGTTGGTAGATGATGGCGGATTTTTACTGGAGCGCGCTTATTGGGACGGCGGTCGCAGTCTGGGCGAAGAGCTAATCGAGCCGACGAGAATCTACGTAAAGAGCATTCGGATGCTGATGAGAGAATTCAACATAAAAGGACTCGCCCACATCACGGGAGGCGGCCTGACCAACAATATACCGCGAATCCTGCCGCGGACCGTCGACGCCGAGCTTGCGCTCGGTTCCTGGGAGACGACGCCGGTCATCGAGTTCGTGCAGCGCGAGGGCGGCGTCGCGCTCGATGAGATGCTCAAGACCTTCAACATGGGTATCGGCATGGTCGTCGTGGTCGCCAAAGGCGACGCCGAGAAAGCGCGTGATATCCTCATCGCCGAAGGCGAGGAGGTCTATGTGATAGGCGAGGTCGTCGCCGGCAAAGGAGAGACGAGATATGTCGGTTAAGCTCGGTGTTTTGATATCGGGAAGCGGGTCGAACCTGCAGGCCGTCATCGACAGCTGCGAGGCCGGCGAACTCGGGGCCGAGGTCGCGGTCGTCATCAGCAACCGCGCCGACGCTTACGGCCTGGTCCGCGCCGAGCAGCACGGCATAGCGCGCGTCGTCTTGCCGCGCAAAGCCTTCGCCGACGAGGCGTCCTACAACAGCGCGATTCGGGACACGCTCAAAGAGCACGACGTCGAGCTGGTCGTGATGGCGGGCTACATGCGCCTTCTCGGCAAAGAGGTTCTCGATGCCTACGTAAACCGGGTCGTCAATCTCCACCCGGCGCTTCTGCCTTCTTTCGCCGGCGCCCACGGCATCAAAGACGCCCTCGACTATGGCGTAAAGGTCGCCGGGGTCACCGTACACTTCGCCAACGAGGTCTTCGACGAAGGCCCTATAATCCTCCAGGAAGCGCTCGCCGTTCGCGAAGACGATACCGAAGAGACGCTCGCTGCGCGAGTCCACGAAATCGAGCACCGGATACTGCCCGAAGCCATCAAGCTCTACTCCGAGGGCCGCCTGGAGGTCGTCGGTAGGAAAGTGCGGATTAAGGAGTAGGGGCGTGGTCATGTCATGAACCGCACGCGAGCCGCTGTTAGTTCGTAACAAAAACTATCGCAACTTCCATAGCCGAACCTTCAAGCTTAAAGTATAATCTTTAGTGGAATATTCGCTTGTAAGCATAAGTGTTGAGTAAAACGTAAACGTTGACTATAGGAGGCGATGGATGATAGATAAAATCAAGATTCAAAGAGCGATTGTAAGCGTCTCGGATAAGACCGGAATCGTCGAGTTCGCAAAAGGCTTGTCGACCTTTGGCGTAGAGATTCTCTCGACCGGCGGTACCGCCAAGGCGCTGCGCGATGCCGGCATCGAGGTCATCGAGGTCTCCGACTACACGGGTTTTCCCGAGATGATGGAGGGGCGCGTCAAGACCATGCATCCCAAAATCGCCGGGGGCATCTTGGCGGACCGCAGAAAAGAGGACCACATGCGCCAGATAGAAGAGGCCGGTATCGGCCCCATCGATCTGGTCTGCGTCAATCTCTATCCCTTCGCGGCGACCATCGCTAAACCCGATGTCGTGCTCGATGACGCGATTGAAAATATCGATATCGGCGGGCCGACGATGATTCGGGCGGCGGCTAAGAACTTCGAGGGCGTGGCGGTCGTCGTGGAATCGATGTGGTATGCGAAGATTATCGATGAGATGCAGGCGAACGACGGGGCTATCGGGCGGGATACACGCTTCGCGCTCTGCCGGGCGGCTTTTAAGCATACCGGACAGTACGACTCGACCATCGCCCAATATCTGGCGGGAAAAGACGAGTTCCCGGATGTCGTAAGCTACACCTTCGAAAAGATAATGGAGCCGCGCTACGGCGAGAACCCGCACCAGAAAGCGGCGTATTATCGCCAGGCGGGCGCCCCGGAGGACGCGCTGGTCAACTTCAAGCAAATCCACGGCAAAGAGCTCTCTTACAACAATATCTTGGATATGGATGCGGCGTGGGGCTTGGCGTGTGAGTTCGAAGAGCCCGCGTGCGCCATCATCAAGCACAACAACTCGTGCGGCTGCGCGGTCGGCTCCGATCTCGCCGACGCGTACCAGAAAGCGTATGAAAGCGACACCATATCGGCGTTCGGCGGCATTGTCGCCGTCAACCAGATGGTAGATAAGGCGACCGCCGAGAAGATTGCGCGGATATTCATCGAAGTCGTCATCGCCCCAGGATACGACCAGGAAGCGCTCGATGTCTTGACGAGAAAGTCGGACCTCAGGCTAATCGATACCGGCGGCGTAACCAAGAAGACCTACTTCGGGCGCGACCTGCGTCGGGTAGACGGCGGGGTTCTCGTGCAGGACTTCGACAACATCGAAGAGTCCGCCGCCAACTGGCAGGTGGTCAGCGAGGTCAAGCCGACCGACGCGCAGTGGAAAGACATGGTCTTTGCCTGGAAGGTCGCGAAACACGTCAAGTCGAACGCCATCATCTACGTCAAAGACCGGGCGACCGTCGGCGTCGGCGCCGGCCAGATGAGCAGGGTCGACTCGACTTGGCTCGGGGCGCGCAAGGGCGGCGACAAAGTCAAAGGCGCGGTCGTGGCATCGGACGCTTTCTTCCCGTTTAGGGACGGTCTTGATGCGGCGGTCGAGGCGGGCGCGGCGTGTATCGCCGAGCCGGGCGGTTCCGTCCGCGACGACGAGGTCATCGCGGCGGCCAACGAGCACGGCATCGCGCTGGTCTTCACCGGCAAGCGCCATTTCCGCCACTAAAAAAGGGCTTAGTATTTTAGGCTGGGCTTACTTGTAAACCCAGCCTTTTTCGCGAGGCAGGGCGTATCGGTTTGTGCGGAGAGGTTTGGCTGGTGCGGCGATTATAGGATTGACATCCGGCATTAACCTGTAGTATCATAACTTTTGCTGTAGCGGTATAGCGTGTGCCGCTACAATATTTTTGTTCAAGGCATTTATACCTAAATGACTTGGGCCGTTAGCTCAGTTGGTAGAGCACCGGACTTTTAATCCGGGTGTCGAAGGTTCGAGCCCTTCACGGCTCACCATGCCCCCATCGTCTAGGGGCCTAGGACACCGCCCTTTCAAGGCGGCGGCGGGGATTCGAATTCCCCTGGGGGCACGAACGAAGTGAGGCAACACAGGAGGAATTGCTTTAAATATTCCTCCTGCAAGGGCACGAAGTTTAGGGAAGAATCGCCCAGAGCGATTTAACCGAGAATCGAAAAGGGCGCCAGTGCGTATTTCGCCCGTTAATGGGAGTTTAGCTCAGCGGGAGAGCGTCTGCCTTACAAGCAGAGGGCCACAGGTTCAAATCCTGTAACTCCCACACACCCCAGTTCTGCTGGGGTTTTCTCTTTTCTATAACCTTCATCGTGAATGTCCTTAAGTTACATTGCTACCCGCGTCATCATGTTGTTGCTCAAGGACTAACTCTCGCGCACTTCTTCACAACTCACCTGTTGCAAGGCGGTTTTGATATCCGAACACTCCTAGAACTCCCGCATCGCAAGGGCGTGAAAACGACAATGGTTTACTCACGTGTCCTAAATTGCGGCCAACGGGTTTTGCAGCCCGTTAGATATACCATAAGGTTAAATAAGGCGGTTGCAAGGAGGGTTATATATTGATCTGTATAAGACGCTATAGTAAACGAGCATTTTATCAAAACAGATGCATTTAGCATTGATTTAACTGCAGGTGACATTTTTTGCAGGTCTCTTATATAATACTGGTAACAAGTTTGGAGTATTATATGAATCAATATAGACATCGTTATGCGAAAAAATAAAGGCAATTACAAAGATAAGGCAAATTTCAGTTGCAGTCTGGGCTGTTTGATAGAATGGCGCTGTTGTGCAAAACAATGGTCATGAAGGGGACTGTGCTAATATGACTCGCGAAGAGAAAATCACGCAGTTAATTGCAGAAATACCGGAGTTGAGCGACTACCGGCTTGCTCTTGTTCAGAATATGGTGCAGGTATTCTCGCAACCTTGGACAATCGCGAGGGTGTCTGATTCGGATGTCATATCGGAATCTGCCCTGTTGGACTTTGGAGACATCTTGAGAATTCATCACTGCTTTTCAAGAGAGCCTTTTTCCAAGGATAAGTTTGAGTTTGCTTTGGAGGCTGTTCTTCGCGCATCAGGCGTGACGGCAGAGTTGGCGCAACGAGGTAGACGAGGCTATGACATAAAGATAAGCGAGAACAATGTCTCACTCAAGACCGAGGCCGCTAAAGCTATTCGTGCTGATATTCTGCATATCTCAAAATTTATGGAGCTTGGTGGTGGGCAATGGGGAGATGACCCAAATGATTTGGTTGGTCTTTGTCAACAGTTTCTGGATAACCTTGCAGGCATTGACCGTATTTTAGTGTTGCGGGCGTTGAGAAAGGGCGAACCAGATTACCTGTATGAACTTGTTGAAATACCAAAGAAGCTGCTGGAAAAAGCATCAGCGGGGCGATTTGAGATGAGGACAGAAAGCGTCCAATACCCAAAACCCGGGTACTGTTTTGTTGAAAATGCCGGGGAGCTTCTTTTCAGCCTCTACTTTGATGGAGGCGGAGAACGTAAATTGCAGATTAAAAGCCTAAAGAAGGGGTTATGTAAGGTTCATGCTTCTTGGCAGTTTGACTCCCTGCAGCAAAATCAGGATCGAGAGTTGGTGTAACCGTCGACAGGCGTTGCTTGGCAATGTCAATATAGGCGGCTTTCAGTTCTACGCCGACGCACCTGCGCCCCGTCTCAATGGCCACCACTCCCACAGTGCCACTGCCGAAGAAGGGGTCCAGCACCAATCCATCTTTTGGTGAGCCTGCTAGGATGCAGGGGCGAACCAATGCTCTCGGAAAGACGGCGAAGTGGGCTTCCTTGCAAGGCTCTGTATTGATTTGCCAAACGGTCCGCTTGTTTTTGAGGGACTTGCCGTCAGCTGTTCGCTCTTTAATTGACGCCTGATCAAAATAGTAATTTTCGCTCTTTGAAAGCATAAAAATGTATTCATGCGACACGGTTACCCTGTCTTTGACCGACTCGGGCTGGCAGTTTGGTTTGTACCAGATGATATCTGAGCGCAGATACCAGCCATCGAGTTGAAGTGCCATAGCCAGCATCCAGGCAACACCAATCAGGTCTTTGGGCTTAAGCCCCGTCGGGGTGTCGGGGCGATAGGACATTGCACGTCCCATGTTTTTTGCATCCGATTGACGCCAGGCTCTTCCACCAGACGTATATGTGTTGCCTATATTGAGCCAGAGAGTGCCATCGGACCGCAGCACTCGCCGAACTTCACGAAATACTTCGACCAGATGCGCGATATAGTCATTGATCTCCGTCTCTGCCCCTATTTGCCCCTCGCACCCGTAATCACGCATCCCCCAATAGGGAGGAGAAGTGACGCAGCAGTGAAAGATATCGTTTGGGATCAGAGCAAGTTTCTGCCGAACGTCACCGTGGATAATCTGAACCGGGCCAGTTCCGGAAAATATATCTGACTGAAAGCAGTTGATGGATTCAGTGGAAGTTTTCACTTTTTCCACCGGTTTTCTTCCGTTTTTCCACCGGCGTTATAATTGGCGGTTTCTTCATTGACTCTCGAAACCAGCGCGTCAATGATGTATGCATGAAGAGACATATCCGACTCAATAGCCTTGTGCTTGAGAGCTTTGTGCAGACTTTCTTCAATCTCAAGCGGAAATGTTTTCTTAGGCTTAGATTTGGCTGTCGTATTCATATTAGTAAAGTTACCTTAGTAACCAAAGTAAGTCAAGTAAATAATTTACTTCAAATCGCATAACAAATGGATAGAAGATGATCGGGCAAAAACTGCCCGGTGCCTCTTTCTTGAACCATTCAGCATATCGCGTCGCTTATCGTCATCATCACAAGCGCTGGAACGGGTACGGCTATCCCGACCGACTTACTGGTGAGGACATCCCCATCGAGTCTCGTATCGTCGCGATTTTGGATCCCTACAATGCCATGACCTCGGATAGAGCCTACCCGGCGGGATTAAGGCCAGGACTCGCCATCAGCGTGCTTCTCTGCTGCTCGGACGCACAGTTTGACCCGCGCGTGGTGACCGCGTTTCTAAAAATCATCGGCTTCGACGAAGAAACGATTGAGCAGCCGCTCGCCATCAATATGACTTGACATAGGCGCAAGGCTAGCGTACGATATGTGGTACGCAAAGGAGGTTGGCGTAAATGACAACGTTATCAGCATCAGAAGCAAGAAAACGCTTATATAAGCTGGTTGACGAGGTAAAGGAGACGCACGAACCCATTCAGATCGTAGGTAAGCGGAATTCGGCGGTTCTCGTCTCCGAGGAGGACTGGCGAGCGATCCAAGAGACTTTGTATCTTACGTCGATACCCGGCATGCGAGAATCCATCGGGACTGGTCTTAAGACTCCTGTCGAGGAGTGCGATGAGGAGCCCGGCTGGTGAGCCGGCGCCTAGTTTTTACAAAACAGGCTCAGAAGGACGCTGCGAAGATAGCACAATCAGACCTTAAGGCCCAGGCCACTCGCCTATTGGATGTCCTCCGAGAAGACCATTACCGGAACCCACCGCCGTTCGAGAAGCTCATGGGTGACCTCTCCGGCGCTTACTCCAGACGAATCAACATACAACATCGCCTGGTCTACCAGGTTCTCGATGATATCAAGACGGTGAAAGTCATCAGGATGTGGACACATTATGAATAGTCTGACATGGAGGCGGCCGTGTGGGTTTTCGTCTTTAGCTTGAAAAGAGGTACGATAAGCTCAGGCAGTTTCTAACGGTTCGGTTTATTTGCGGCAATAAGCGCTTTCTTGAGGAGCTTCGGGATGTCTTACTCATTTCGGCGCAGGTGAAGGGCGGTTCGATCACGCGTGCTAAGGGGTCTTAGCAGTTGCAATACGCAATGAAAGACGGTATAATTCTCTTTGGCTATTTCTACGAGGATGTTTCCGAGAACTGCTTGCTAGGTAGGAAGTACGAGGCGTTCAGAAAAGCCGTTAACGAAATACTTGGGGGCGTAGTGTAGCGGTTAACATCCCGGCCTGTCACGCCGGTGATCGCGGGTTCGAATCCCGTCGCTCCCGCCATGAAAGTCACCTTTTCGGGTGGCTTTTTCGCAGCACTGAAAATGGCAAACAGAGAATAGATTGAACGTTCTAGGGGATGAATTAAATGTGAGGGCGATGCGCCCGAACAGGCTTTTTAGATTCGGCTAATGCGAATGGAGGAATACTATGCATCATAATGAATCGTCGCCACGTGTCGGTATCCTGATGGGGAGCGACAGCGACCTCTCCGTTATGGAAAAAGCCGCTGAGACCTTGAAGGAGATGGGCGTGGCTTATGAACTCAACATCTCGTCCGCGCACCGCATGCCCGACAAGACCGCTGAGTATGCCAGGACAGCTCGCGAGCGCGGCCTTGCGGTTATCATCGCCGCCGCCGGCATGGCAGCCCACCTGGCCGGCGTGGTCGCGGCTAATACGACCTTACCGGTTATAGGGGTGCCCATAAAATCGGGGGCGCTCAAGGGCGTCGATGCCCTTTATTCGACGGTCATGATGCCGCCGGGTATTCCGGTTGCGACAGTCGCCGTCGATGGCGCGGTCAACGCGGCGCTCTTGGCTTGCCAGATAATCGCGGTCGGCGATGCCGAACTCGCGAAACGCCTAGATGACAAACGCGTATCAAACCGCGAAAAACTCGAGGAAAAATCGAAGAAGATAAAGGCCGAACTAGGTCTGGCTTAGGGAATAAGCATCAAGAGTTAACCATACCAGGGTCGAGCGATAATCCCCAGGTAGACAGGTTCGCGCCTCTCATGCAGGGCGCCAAAGAGCGTATCATTAATCGGTGGATATAATACAAGTCCGCCGATTTCGCTTGCCGGAACCCATTCCAGCGAGAGGGCGGTCGTGTGGACCGGGTTTAGCGCCGCCACGCCGCTTTTTACGCGGCCGTAGAAGACGCTGTGGAGCGTGTGTTTGACCTTGCCGGCCGGCTCCGTCTCGGCCAGGCATAGCAGGCCTTCGACCTCTATCTGCACGCCAAGCTCTTCGTCCATCTCGCGCACGAGCGCTTCGATGAGCGTTTCACCGTCGGCCACACCGCCGCCGGGTATACCCCAGACGTCGGTCTGGTCGTAACGATATCTCATCAGCAGAACTTTATCATCGGCGATTAACGCGATCGCGGGCCTAACCTTAATGATTACCACTCCTTGGCTGCTAATTCGATGCGCGTCTATTTCTCATCATACACAAAGTTTGGCTCTTCGTGAACGCCGAAAACGGCAAAGACCCGCCCAGGCGGGCCAAATAGCAGCTAACCGGTAAAACCGCTTCTAAAGCTAGTCGACTCTTCGGCGAGGCGCTGCTGCTTTTTCCACTGTCCGAACTGGAGTCCCTTGTTGGCCAGGCGGCTCAGGTAGCGGGCGAGCTCTTCATCGACCACACCGGCCGCGCTCTCGGCAAGGGGCGTTCCCGGAAGCGGTATGAATGTGTGGCTGTGGACGCGCGCGCCCATCGCGGTGAGCTCTTCAATCATCTCTATAGAGAGCCGTTTGTCGTCGTCGGTCTCGCCGGGCAGCCCGAAGATAAAGTCGACACTCGCGGTTAGCCCCGCTTCGAGGATGAGCGCGACGGCTTTGCTGACATCATCTACGGTGTGGCGCCGGTTTAAGCTGTCCAGAATACGCTGGCTTCCGCTCTGCGCTCCGATGACGACCATCTTGGTCGCTGCATAGGTCGTGATAAGCTCGAGGGCTTCTTTAGAGATGGCCTCTGGGCGCACCTCCGACGGAAACGAGCCGAAGTAGAGGTGTTCACGCCCGGTAATCGCCGAAGCGGCTCTGAGCAGCTCTTCAATCGCCTCAAAATCGACACTCCGTCCATCGGCCGAGCCGTAAGCGAGGGCGTTGGGCGAGATGAACCGGAAGTCGCGCGTGCCGTTGGCTTTGCTAAGGGCGATGTGTTTTGTTATCTCGTCGATACTGCGGTGGCGCATCCTGGTGCCGAAGATGTAGGATGTTTGGCAGAACCGGCACGCGAACGGGCAGCCGCGGCTAATCTCGATAGGGGAGAGTCGGTTGCGCGCCACCGAAAACGGGGCGAACCGGTCGAGCTCGACCGGCGGCCTCTTTGCCGTCTTTAAGACCTCGCCGTTGCGCTGAAGCGCGATTCCTTTTATCTCGTCGACAGGGTTACCCGCGGATAGCGCGGCCACCAGCTCGGGCAAGCTCTCTTCGCCCTCGCTGACGACGACGATGTCGAAACCGAGCGCTAGTGTCCCTGCGGGGTCGCCGGTGGGGTGTGGGCCGCCCGCCATGTAGACGATGCCACTTGGGTTTAAATGCATACGTAGCGCTCTCAATATTGTGTGTACGGCGACTATGCCGGTGGTGGCGAATGAAAAACAGACGAGCAGCCGCTCGTGGATCTCGGCTAAGGGCCGGATGCTCTCGCAAAGCAGCTCAAGGTTTTTTCCCGGCAAGAAATGGACGGGCACGGCGGCGGTCGAGGGCGTGCTTTCGAGCGCTCCGACTAGAGCGGCCAAGCTGTATTTATTGTTATTTCCGGTTATAAAGACGACCGCTGTTTCGGGCATAATTACATCATAGCCAATACACGGGATAATGTCAGGATTTCACAGAAAAGCTATGTAGCGCAGGCCGCCGTCACGCATTATGCAGGTGATAATGCGTGAAAATGCCATAAACCTTGATTTTTTCTATCGATTCTCGTAATCTATTAAGGTAGCTATAAGACCGGCTAAATGTCGGTCTTAATATTTGAAAAAGGCCGGGTAGCTCAGTTGGTAGAGCAGGGGACTGAAAATCCCCGTGTCGGCGGTTCAAGTCCGTCCCCGGCCACCACTTGTAACGGTATAAATATCAAAAGCCGCCAGCAAGAAGTTGGCGGCTTCTTGCTTTTACGCCAAAAAGTTGCGCCCCGAGCGATGTTATGCGAGCGCAGATGACAAGTTCTAGATATTCCGGAGAGCATATCCGCCGGGTCAGCCCGTCGCCGGCACCGCTTCCGTACCGCTAATGCTTGGAGTGTGTGATGTCGGCCTTAAAAAGTCGAACCGTGCAAGATTTACCCTCCTATGAATAAGCGGGTAAAACAGGATTTAGCGAATCGCAATACTGCCGATATAACACTAAAGGAGGCAGCATGTCGAGTAATCAATCGTCCCAAAATAGATATCAAACGGTCATCAACGGTGCGAACATAGCCGTCTTGCTCCTCGATGAGAAGGGCGTTTTGCTGGAAGCGAACAAAAAGGCGGAAGAGCTTACCGGTTATCCGGCTAAAGACCTAATAGGGATGAATGTCGAACGACTCGATTCCGGGGCGTCGTTATCCGAACATAGCGCCTCGACACGGAATCAATCGCGGCAGGGGCAAAATTTTGTCTGCGACGCGACTTTGCGCCGCAAGAACGGGACTTTGATTCCGGTTGAGATCAGGGGAAGCTCGACTGTGTATGACGCCAAGGAGGCGTGCCTGCTCATCGTCACCGACATCACTGAGCGGCGCAAGACCGAACAGGCATTTCGTGCTTCCAGGGATTGGGCCGAGCATATATTCAGGCTTGTACCGAGCGCTATCTTCACTGTGGACACAAACGGCAACATTACCAGCTTCAATAAGCAGGCCGAGGAAATCACCGGCTATCGTGCCGAGGAGGTCATGGGCAAGAATTGCACTGTCTTTGCCATGTCGCCGTGCTCGACGAAATGCGGCCTGTTCCAATGCGAACTCGTCGAGCCTATTATCGGCAAGATATGCACGATCCGCAGAAAAGACGGGGCGCTTCTTACGGCCGCGAAAAACCTCGATCTGCTCCGAGACGAGAAGGGCAATATAGTCGGCGGCGTCGAAAGCTTTGAAGATATCACCCGGCGCAAACGCGCCGAAGAGGCTCTTAAGGCAAGCGAGGAACGCTACCGGACACTGGCCGAAGCGGCGCATGACATGATCTTCATCATAAATAGAGACGGATATATCGAATATGTAAATTACTTCGTCTCTGAGCATATAGGGCTTAATCAGGACGAAGCCGTAGGCCTTTCAGTCGAAGACTTTTTCCCGCCTGAGACCGCACGGCAGCTTGGGGAGAGTCTCGGCGATGTTATGAAACACGGCAAACCGTTCTATGGCGAGAGCGCACTGCCGTTAGCGAGGGGAGAGCTTTGGATTGGAACGAGATTGACTCCTATCCGTAATGAGGCGGGAGAGATAAGCGCCGTGCTAGGTATTTCACGTGATATCACTGAGCGTAAGAGAAGCGAAAAGATCATCGAGCATATGGCTTATTATGATTCACTGACCGACCTGCCCAATCGAATGTTCTTTACCGAACAGCTCAACTCGGCGATAATGCTGGCGCAACGAAACCAGGAAATGATGGCTGTAATCTTTCTTGACCTGGATAACTTCAAAACGGTCAACGATACGCTCGGGCATTGCGTGGGGGATCAGCTATTGCAAGACGTTAGCGGCAGGCTAAAAGAATGCCTCCGCGAAAGTGATTTTATCGCCCGTTTCGGCGGCGACGAGTTTGTATTGCTCCTGACGCAGATAGATTGCGCAAAAGATGCGTCGCAAGTCGCTCAGAAAATCTTTGAAGCTATGAGGCCACCATTTGATTTAGATGGACACGAATTCCATATCACGACTAGTATCGGAATCAGTCTCTATCCAAATCATGGCCAAGACGCGCGTTTTCTTCTTAAGAACGCGGACGCAGCCCTGTATTACGCCAAAGAACAGGGCAGAAATAACCACCAGTTTTATTCCTCGACCCTGGCCGTTAAAGCTTCCTAGAAGTCAGGACGCCTACCTCAACCGTACCCGTACCAGGTCGGCGTTTGACTCCACGTTGCCGCTCTTGTCCGTCGCGCGAGCGCGTATCTCATAGACCGTGAACTTGTTGTCCGGGAGCCGCCAACCGTAAGACCAGGTTGCCTTGGAGCGGTCTTTCTCGGTTACCACCTTTGTTTTCAGCCAAACTTCCGTCGGCTGCCACTCGGAGCCGGTCCAGTAGGCGTTGTCGGATTGGCGCCTTATCGATATATCCAGGCGGGCGATACCGGAATTGTCGCGCGATACGCCGAAGATATTGAAGAGTCTTCCCGTAATCTCAGAGGCGCCGGTCGGCGCTATAATAGTGGTCGAGGGCGGTGAAGCATCGTCCTGGGCGGTCACGGTGACGGTCATCAGTTTTGTTATTTTGGCTGTTATTTGGCTGTTGACCAGGTCGATTACCGCGTTTTGCACCGGCAACCACTTCTCCCGTTCTTCATCGAAGGAGACTAGTCGCAGCTCGGTCGGATTATGGACTTCATCCTGTCTGTATTTTATTTTCAGCAGCGCCGCCGTGTTGAAAGGAAGCTCTTTGGGCGACAGCTGGTATACCGGGCTATACCTGGTCATACCCTTCATCGGGGGTACTTTCTTATCTCTCAGCTCCTCGATGGTGAGGAGTGTCTCCGCCGTCAGCGCATCGGCGGGCACTTCGAGGCTTATCGATTGGTCGCCGCCATGAATAGTGCCGCCCACGGCGCCGACCGTTTCCTTAAAAAGGGACGTGTATGAGCCGCTGGTCGTAAAGTCCCACGAAAAATTAGCGGCAAGCGAATTGCCGGCCTTATCCTTAATCAGGTCTTTAAGGTGGACAGTATAGGTCGTGCCTGAATCCAGCGGGCCGTAAGGGACGAGCTTCGCGGTCTTGGTTTTGTCGTCATATGATACCTTAGCCGCCACCCAGCGCGAACCTTGCTTGAGATAGAAGGTAGAGCCGAGTTCCGTGCCGTCGTTCCGGAAGCTCCAGGGAGCCATCTTTTCGTAGAACACCACGCCGACGCTCGAATCTGTCGAGATATTCTTGGCTTTTTGCGCGGGGAAGATATGCCTGGTCACCGGTTGCGTCGTGTCGAGGATGATGCTATCGGATATCTGGTAGCTGTTGCCGGAGTCGTCCTTGAATTGCGCGGTGACGATTTTTGTGTCGTCGCCTTCCGGCAGTGTCAGCTTCTTCGATGCCTTGTAGCTTTCCCAGGGGAACCAAGTCTTCGCGTCGTCCGCGCTGAATCGCATCTTAGTCGCGCCCTTTATATCGATATCGATCCGTACCGCTTCGGTATTTACGTACTCGGCTTCGCCTTCGACATAGATGCTGCCGGTCGGGCCGACATTGTCGACCTGGGCGATACTTTCAGCCGGTGTCAGCTCGGTGTTTGAAGTGATGTTCTCGGTGCGCGCGTAGAGCCTGTAGAGGGCGCCATCGCTCGTCGGCAACTGCCATTTATACCTCCAGGACGCGACGGTGTTTCCGCTGGAACCGGAAGACTTAGCCTCGTTCCAGAACTCGGTCGCCACCCAGCTATTTCCGTTCCAGTAGGTGTTGTCGTAGAGGCGCTCGATAGCCACCCGCACTTTCGAGACGCCGATATCGTCGTGAGCGATACCTGTGACCAGGTATGTTTTGCCGACTATCTTATCGCGGCCGGACGGCATTAAAAAAGAGGTCTTTGGTCCTTTGAGCATGCTGTTCGAGACTTCCAGGCTAACGTTGTCGAACCATGCGTAAGTGGCGGCGTTGTTGGCCTTGCCGTTCTCAAAAGACGCTCCTACTACCAGGGAATACTGCCCCTTCTGGTCGAGAAAGCGGCTGACGTCTATCGACTCGACTCGCCAGGTGTTGTCGTTGAGGAGCGTCTTGTTCGACCAAATCGACGCGACGGTTTGGTCGGGTTTTATCAGGTTGACGTAGACTTTGTGCTCTATCGGGAGGATTGCCGACCAATTCTTTTTCCATGAAAATCTTAGCAAGCCTCGGCTTCCGGACTCGATATGAACCCACTTGTTTTGGCTGGCTTGCGTCTCACCCCGCCGGCTCCGGCCTGTCGTCTTGAAAAGAGCCCCGCCATCGGCGCCGGCTCCGGCCTCATCCCACTGGAAGACGGCTCCCTTGGTCACCTCACGTACCCGCCATTCACCGAGGTCCTTCTCGAAGGAGCCGTTTACTATAACCTGGCTCGCCGCCGCCGAGCCTTGAGCGCCCGTGATGATCAAGAAGACGGCGATTAGAAGTTTTAGTGAGCGCAAGCACAACGGGCGAAGCTGTCTAATTTCCACCGGCGGTCTCCTCTAAACTCGGCGCCGGCTCGACCTGGATTTGTCCACCTAGTTTTTTTTCAAGCTCTAAAAGCGCGTCGCTCGCCGGCTCGATCTTCAAGCCGTTCGCGATAGCCTCTTTGGCGAGCGCGAATTCGCCTTGGAGTATGTGGACATTTGCGACCTCCGCGAGCGCGCTTGCCCTGGCCTTGTCGGCGGGAGGCAGGAGATTGAGGACTATCTTCCATTCTTCGATAGCTTCTCGGTAAAACTTCGCCCTGGTGTTGGCTCTGGCTAACTCGGAGTGGAAAAGAATCACATCCGGCGCTGCCTTAACCGCTTGATTGAGGTAAGTTATCGCCTCGTTGCCCCTGTCCATGTGCTGCAAGACTACGCCGATTTTATATAGGGTATCAGCATCGCCGGGTTTTGACTTGAGGATGGTCTGGTATTCCTGGACCGAGCGGGCCCCGTTGCCGCTCAAGAGATACGCCGACGCCAGAAGTTCCCGCACTTCTTGGTCGTTCGGGTTTCCTGAGAGATACTTCTCCAGGCTTGGGATGACCTCGACGAACTCGCCTTTATTGTACTTCTCTATGATTGCTTGCTTACCATCGATAATCGGCTGGTCGGCATTTTGTTGGGGGGCTAAATCGGTTGCGGGCCCTTTCGAGAAGAATCTTACGCCCACCCCTAATAGCGATATTAAAATCAGCACGGCGAGCGTTATGACGACCGCTTTACCGATACCGGGTTGTATTCGTTGCGTCCGATCCTTTCTGATTGAAGCGCGCTTGCCCAAGCTAATTCCTCCGAAAAAACTACGATTTACTATGCGGCGCCCATATTATAACGGAATGCTTACACCTTCGGGTATCCGTTTTGTGCCCTAAGCGTGCTGTGATTTTGCAGGCGTGTCCTCACGTGCGCAGTTCGGTACCGATTGGTGGTTTGCGTGAGGCGTCGTGCGTCAACAAAGGTCTAACCATAACCATTGTAGCAGACGCGGCGGGGTATTGCATGCAAGAGTCATTCGTGCTTAGTCTTAGTTGAGTTCGTGGACGTTCCCGTGGCACAAAGAATTCGTGCAGCCCGAGATGTTTGCGTCATGTCCTGGTTTTGAGGGCAGGATCAACCGGTAGCCGAAGACGATCATCGCGGTTCGTGTCGTCTCATTCGGGCGCATATGGCAGACGACGCACATCTCGTCATTTGTCGAATCGATTCGGCCGTTATCATTTGGGTCTTGCCAGCCTTGGGCGACCGCATATTCATAGAGTTTGTCGGCGAGCATCTTGTGGCTTTTCCGGTTCGACGTATGTATGTCATGGCAGAGCATACAGGGCAATTTTGTGCCGACAAAATACTTGTTGGGCGGCGCGTTCGGCGGTTTGTAACCGACGGTCTCGGTCGATTCTCGTTTGGTGCGGTGGCCAGGGTACTTGATATTGGGATTGGTCGAATTGTACTTGGATTTGATATCGATGTTCGAGCCGGTTCCGTCATGGCAGCTAAAGCAGAGGGCGTTATAGGTGTCGGACGGGTAGTAGTTGAGCACCGCGGGGCTCTCGAAATAGGGTTGCTTTAGAATCCGGCGGGTCCTGTCGCCGCCGGTAAGGTTGAACTCGGGCCCGAAATCAGGCGCGAGATGGACCGCGTGACAGGTTTGGCAAAGGTTGGTCGTCGACGAGAAGGGACTAGGGTTGGCGTCGGTCGCGTGCGCCGAGGAGACCAGCGTCAGCTCTCTCGATTGCAGGTTGGTGAAGGCCCCGACTGTGCTGTCGGCGATTATATAGGTCTGGTCGCTCAACCGCGAACCGATAGTTCGACCACCGCTGGTATTCGCCAGCTTGCTTACTTTGTAGACGATATAGAACGTCTGCGGGGTTTCGCTTAAAGCCTGCGCCGCGCCGAACGTAAAGACCGTCTCATCCGCGCCGAATGTGGGGGGCGACGCGCTGACCGTCGTGTCGGCGGTGCCGCTAAACTGCAGGTCGCCAACGCCGTTTGTCTCTTTGTAGATAGTGACCGCCTCGATTGTGGGGCTGGCGTCGCTCGTTCCGAACTCGCTCAGTTTTATAGCAGACCATTGCGCTGTGCCGGCATCGGTTCGCAGCACCAGCCGCTGCATAAGCAGCTTACCCGTGCCCGGGGTCACGCTTCCTCGCGCGGCCGGCTCGGAGCTGACCGATATCGTGCCCGCCCACACCGTAGCAGGCGACAAGAGGGCTAGGAACATTGCGCCCGCTATTAGTATGAAAACGGTTAATGGTGAGATGAAGGCGGATTTACGAAATAATCTAAGCCGAGCTGTCACCCTTACGTAGCTCCTTCTGCAATGGCCAAAAATCGACCAAAAACACTACAGGGAGGCGAAATACCTCCAACTCTAATATATCAATTATCGGCGGCTTGCTCAATATAGGTGAGGCAAGTTCGACTGGGGAGACCAAGTTCTACTCCCAAACCGAGACGCGGTTATTGGTCTTGTCCGCCACATATATCTTGCCGCTCGTCGTGTCTATGGCAATTCCGTTCGGGTAAGATAAGCCGCCATCGTCTGTTCCGAACTTGCCGTATGAATATAGAAAGCGACCCTCTTTTGTGAAGACAAAGACTTTATGTTTTAGGGTGTCGACGATATGGAGCCTTCCTTTGCCGTCTAATGCCATACCCCGCGGCAAAGCCAGCGCGTCGCCGCCGGGCTGCGCGAAGAGGCGGAGGAACTCGCCGTTCGCGGCAAAGACCTGCACGCGCGCATTGTTCGAGTCGCTTACAAATATTTTTCCGCTATTATCGGCCGCTATGCCGTTAGGGTACAAAAACTCGCCCTTGGCCGAACCGGGTCGGCCGAACCGGGTGACGAGGTCTCCTTCTAAGCTGTAGACTTTGATGTCATGGTCGACTATGTCGGTCACATATAGTTTGTCGCCATGGGCAAAGAGCGCCATCGCTTTTCCGGGTGTGATATAAGAACCGGAGTTCCCGGCGTCTTCGGGGAATCGGTAGAGGAAACGTCCGCTTCTGTCAAACACGAGGATAGTGTTGTCGGAGCCTTGCGAAACCGATACATAGAGGCGCCGTTTTTCGTCTATGGTTATCCCGAGAGGTTTAATCGCGATGTTTTCCGCCCGCAAATCAATCGTGCGTTTAAACGACCCGGTCTGTGAATATACGGCAAGGCGTAGGTTTTCGGTGTCTGTTATGAATAGCAAGCCGTCGCTATAGACAAGGTTTAGCGGACCGCTAAGTTGCGCCTCGTTTTTGCCTGCAATAGTAGAATCAAAGGTGGGCGCGTTGCTCTTGAGGGCCGGTTTCGGGTCTTCGTTGTCCGCCACGTTAGCGACGGAGTAATAGAGGATGCCGGCCGTGCCGAGCAGCGTTATCAGAAAGATGATGGTCGCGAAGAGCCGCCTGTTAATATCGTTCACTCCTTGAGGATACTTTCGGCTTAATAATAACATAATCGGGATACACAGCGTTATGGCCGCGTACAGACTTCATATTTTATCGCTAATCACGAGGTTTATCGGCGCCCGCAAACGACATATGGCGGGTTGGTCTTATAACAGAGAGGTCTTTGCCAAAAGCATGCGGCAGGCAGTCGGTTTGTGATATAATTCATATGCACGATGCCGCTGGTTTATAGCAACGCCATCCCTTACACATCGAGACCCTCGCTCTAACAAATACGGCGGTCAGCAGGTAATCTTATAATATTGGTGGTATTTAGGAAGTGGCATTGCCTACGGATATCAAGGTCTTATTGGACAGGTTTAGTGACGCTGATGTCGTAATCGTGTCGCTGGCTTTAGCCTTTGTCTTTCTTACGATCTTCTATTTTGTCGTTCGGAGCCTGCTCGACAAGTTCGGCATCGAACGCCTATACGGCTTGCCGATACCCCTTTTTCTCGCGACCATTCTGGCCGTACTCGTCATCGTATCGTCGCTTACATCTCATCCCATTGCTTGTCAGGCCTGCCACCCGATGAAAGCCGCATCCAAGGAGCTGCGGGCATCTCGGCACAATGGGATTATCTGCTCCGCGTGTCATAAGAAGGCCAGTGTCATGAGTCTGCCCATTCAAAAGCTCGAGCAGGGAAGGATGTTTTATAATTATATAAACGGCGACTTCCGCCTCTCGATGAAATCGCCCGTCGATAACAAGAACTGCCTAAGTTGCCACGATGATGTTGTGCGCGGTGTTAAGACAAAATTCAAAGTGATGGTGAGCCACCGGGAGATAATTGAAGCCGGAATTAATTGCGTTGACTGTCACGACGGAGTGGCCCACAGTCGAAAACCGGCTGCCAATAAGGTTTCGATGATGGAGAAGTGCAGTTCTTGCCATAATGACGAGGAGGCGTCCGCGCGATGTGAGACATGTCACCTCGACAGCGTCTGGCTGGGCATGAAGCCCGCCCAGACCTGGGGTATCAACCACGATGAGAATTGGCCGAAACTTCATGGCTCAAGGAGCCTTTCAATCTGCAAATCGTGCCATTTTGAAAAAGATTGCGAGCGTTGCCACTCGGCGGTCCCGCACCCGGAAGGCTGGCCCTATATTCATGGCGAAGAAGCTAAGCGCAACCCTGAAGACTGCCGGATGTGCCATAAGGAAGAGAGCCTCTGCCGCGGGTGCCACAAGGTTACGATGCCGCATAGACCATTGTGGATAAATACCCACGTCGTGCAAGAGAGATTGGTGGGCGAGAAGGTGTGCCTGTCGTGCCATTCCGCAAAAGATTGCAAATCGTGCCATGAAAAACATGTCCATCGTTGCGGCGACGCGGATAACGAGAAGGGTAAGGAATGAGCGAACCGGTCATCGGCGGCCTAATCGATCGCATGATCGACGCTGTACGCCAGCCAGAACTTCATATGAGGGAGATACCGGTCCTAATTGGCCTCGGCATCCTCGTCATCTTTATAGTCCTCGTCACAATCGCCATATTCTTCGTTCACCCGAGCGAGAAACCGTTGCGTCACGTGGAGGAGAAAAAGCTACGTCGAAGCATTCGGATTCGCTATATCGCCGGCGCGCTCGCCGGCTTGTTTACCATCGGCACGCTTGGCGCCGCGATGTTTTACTCATCGAAACAGGAGTTTTGCGCTAGCTGCCACGAGATGCAGCCCGCGTATAAGAACGCGAGCAAGACCGTCCATAAAGAAGTATCTTGTGCCGGTTGCCACCAGGAACCCGGTATTTCCGGCGTCTTCATCGAGAAGTTACAGCTGGTAGAGATGGCGATCGCAAAATCCGAGATGGTCGGCGAAGTGAGCGAAGGATCGATATCGAATGAAGCGTGCCTGCGCTGTCACAGCGACGTGCTCTTGCGGGTTCGGGCTAAACGTATCGTCAAGATGGAGCACAAAGAACCGATAGAGGCGGGTTTTAAATGCATGGACTGCCATTCATCCAAAACTCTCTTCCATGTTGAGAAGCGGAAGCTCGACAACTTCGGCATGAGCCGGTGCGTCGATTGCCACAACCAGAAGAAGGCATCGGCCGAATGCGCGACTTGCCATCTGAGTACCGGTGAGATTCCTACGAGCATCAAGAGGGATGAGTATCCGGCGGCGAGTTTGCCGGACAAGATAACCTGCGGCAATTGCCATTCGACCAAGAGATGTCTCGAATGCCATACTCTGCCGATTCCGCACCCCAACGACTGGAAGACGGGAAAACACGCCACAGAAGGTTTTGTGAGCAAGAAACTCTGCGCGGAGTGCCATCAGCCGGCGCACTGCCGGGAATGTCACGCGGATTCGCCGCACGGCACAGGTTGGGTAAAGCGGCATGGTCCCGCTTCGAAGGTATCCGCCGCATCGTGCCAAAATTGCCACCGGTCGGAGGAGTTTTGTCTCATCTGCCACAAGGAGACGACCGATTATACCCTCAAAAATCCCATTAAAAAGGCAAAACCGTTGAAGAATTAGTACTCCATCACACATACATCGACAATCCGTCATTCTGAGGGAGTTGAAAACGACCGAAGAATCGCATTACCAATCGCGGGTCCGGTTAGGGCAGGGAAGAAGTCCTATGGCATCCGACGCAGACATTGTCTAACTGCAAGGCGTTGCTTCCGGCTTTGAGCATCGATGGAGCCGCGCCGGACGAATGCGGGAATTCGTTTACGCCTGTTCTGCCGTCTGCCTTATGGCAATCGTAGCAGGTAGGGCCATTGTTTTTCCCGTCATCAAGCGTTACCCGCGGGCTTCCGTCAGGTGTAGTCGTCATGCCGTGACTCGACGACGCATGTCCGAAGACGGTCGCGGATACCGACCCCTTAAGGACCGGTTTCCCGTCGTTGCTCGCACCGAAATTAGCGTTGTGGCACGCGGAGCACCACTGGCTTACCGTCTGTGTCGTTTCACCTTCGACCGGCGTGTAGTAGCTGTAACCACCGCTCTTGGCGGGGTTCGGGTCGGCTTTGAGCAGTTTGTTCGAGCTAAGACCGGCTAGTTTTACTGTTTTGTTGTCGTGTACCGAGTGGCACTCCAGGCAACCCCACGACGAGGCGTTTTTGGTATAAGCCGGATGGGTGTCGCCGGGCGCGATTATCATGCCGGCTTGTTCGCTTGGCGAGAGCCCATGACCTTCGGCATCGAGTATGACGGTGACGCTTGCCGTGCCGCCAATACCGTGGCAGAACGCGCACGTCTCGCCGTGCGAACTCGCTCTCGTCAGTTTATAGCTGCCGGTTGCGAGATGCACCGCATGGCACTCTTTGCACTTGTTGGTCGTGTCGGCGTAGCCGCCGTGCGGGCCTTTCGGCTTGGCGGTGTATTGTTGCGGGTAGTTATACCCGCCAAACGCCAAGTCTGCCGCAGCGTAGCCTGAGAACTTCGTTATGTTGGTATAGCCGACGTCGTAATTGTCGGGATAACCGTCGTAGATGTAGGTGCCGCCGGTTACGCCTTCCCACTTGTTCGCGTCATTGAAGTGATAGATGGCGACCGATTCATCGACCGGGTTGATGCATTTCATGATTAGCGTCAATGATGGGTCGAACGGCTCTACGGCATCGGTTGCCAACTCGAAGTAGAACCTGCTTACCATCTTGACGCCCGGCGGCCTCGAGGCGCTTCGTATCGTAAACGTCTTGTTCGCGTAGCGCGTGCTTGGAGGGATGATGAGCTTGACGGACGCATCCGCGCTCTCGATGGTCGTTGTCGTGTCCGCCAAACCCAGCGTGATGGTAAGGTCAACGTTTTTGGCCGTCTCCACCGCGCTCCTGATGCTCTCGCCGCTTCGGTTGACGGCCGCGAGCCTGTACCAATAGCTGCCGGATACCGTCACCGTGTCGGTGTATTGGGTAACAGTTGTTGTGCCCACCAAGCTGAATAGGCCATCGCTTGTCGTCGAGCGGTAGACACTATAGTGTTTCACGTTTTCGCTTGCCGGGTTGCTCTTCCAACTGAGCGAGAACCGGCTGTTCGCGCCGGCGGTGATTTGCAGCCCGGTCGGGGCCGTCGGCGGTGTCGGCGCGATTGTGTGCAGCGGGCCGGCCAGAGGCTCCGCTGTCAGGGCTTTGAGGTCCGGCGGCGCTACCTCGACACTCGCGCTCGATTCTATCGAGGCGCCGATGGTGCGGTCGATGGTAGCATTCGCGGTGAGGTTATAGGTTACCAGCAAGCGCGCGGGCGTCGCCGTTGTTATCTCAGCGAGCTTTATATTATCGAAGGTTACACGACCACCGCTAAAGGTCTTTGATGTCGAGAGCTGCCAGTCCGGGTTTGAGACAGCCCCATTATTGTCTGCGTCGTACCACAGCTTAACGCCTTCCGAGGCGGTATCGCTATCGGTCGCCGTGCCTATCCTCGTCACCGAGAGCGCGGTCAACTTCGCCTTGTCTTCATTGACGGTTACCTCGAGCACCTGCATGAGCTGGTCGCCGGTGTCGACGATGACGTCGCGCGGGGAGACCGTACTCTGTCCCACAGTAAGCGTATCCGGCTTGTCCTCAATGGTTAAAGTGGCGCCAGATAGGTTGCCGTAGTTCGCAACTTTATCTGGAGCGACGACTACGATATCGCCACTCGCGTAAATAAGGTTACTTTGTATCTTCGCGCCCACACTAGCGCTTCCCGATATGTCGAATGCCACCAAGATCGTTTCGGTTGTATTAGATGAGATTGCCAGATTGATACCGGTGAAAGAGGCGACACCGCTAGCGGTCGTAGTTGAGGCGATGATGGTATCAGTGCCGACGTCGTATACTCTGTTGCCGTTGACGTCACGAATCAGCTTCAGCAAAGATATATCTGAATCCAAAGCGGTGCCGACCTGGCGAACGGTGATATTTGCGACTGTTATGCCATCACCGAGAGGTGCGTAAAGATAAAGAACGTCACCAATGACGTTCGAAGAACCTTGCAGATGCGAGGCATTAGCGGGCGGGAGGTTGCTGGCGGTCAAGGTCTCCTCGGTGGCTCCAAAAGCGCTTGCAGTGCTCGAAAAAAACAACAAAAGCAAAACAATCCCCAGAAACAGGGCTGCTTTTGTCAATGAATCGTATGATAATCTATTGCTACGCAACGAAAATTGAGACATACCACCCAAACTTCAAATGGGCGCAAAAGAAGCGTTCGTCTCTGTGCATCACTTCTGCAACGACCTAGACTACCATTAGGGAACCGCACTTGCTAAAAGCTTACTGCAACAAACACACTCGGGTACTGCTTCTTGCACACATGGTCTTGCATTTTTTGATGGGTCCATCTAGAAAAACCGGCTATTTGAGGCCGATAAGCGCTGTCGAGGCGTCCTTGTTGTTCTCGTTCAGCTCAAGGGCCTTGGTAAACATAGCTTTTGCATTTGCTCGCTGTCCCATTCTTTTGTAAATGTCGCCTTTGGCGTAGAATATGTGCGACAGGTAGATATTGTCACTGCTGCTGACGGTAATGATCTTTTCCAGCTCCGCATATGTGGCAAGGGCTTTTTCAAACTCCTTTTTCCGCACGTACGCTTCGGCTAAGTCGGCTCGAACCGCTGTGAAGTCGGCGTTCATTTTTGCCGCCGTCTCAAGCTCCACAATAGCCTTGTCAAGCTCTTTCTTTTGCACCAGAATCCTACCCATATTATAGTGAGCATCGGCGGACTTAGCGTCGAGGTTAAGTAGGGCCTCGTACTGCTGGAAGGCCTCGTCGAGCTGTCCCTTTCGTTCGTAAGTATAGGCGAGTTGCATCAGCGCGTAGAGGTCTCCGGGATTTCCCGCAACCGCTCTCTCAAACTCATCGAGTGCGCTGTCCCAGTCTCCCTTCTTATAGAAGTCGAGCCCTTTTTCGCGCGCTTTGGCGGCTTCTTCTTTTGAGACCTTGGCTTGTTCGGTACCGTTCTTGTCGTTGTTGCCGATAATCGCATATGCGCCAATGGCTATTATTACCACCAGAGCCGCCGCGATAAACAGGTACTTATGATTAGAGTTTTGTGATGCGTTCGTGGCCGGCATTTATCGAGACCTCCTGTAGCCAACACTAAAAGCCGGACGATAGCGAAATCGTAGCCGGCTTTCCGAGATATTAAGTTGCTGCGACAAATAGTTTTTGAAAGTAAGGAATTGTGCGTGGCCTAAGTTATTCGGCAAACAATCACCGCCAAAACACTATTGCTATTGCGGATCTTACTACTCCATATTATCGCAAAAACTGGAAACATAAGCAAGTTTGCTGTTTTAAATAAGGGCTGGTAGGGGTAGCAGTCAAATAATAAGTCGGGGGAAGATGACCCAGATGCCTATTGGAGCGATTTTGTGTTGTGGCAGCTGTTGCAGACACCGTCGAGTTCGGTCGACTTGCTGCCCGACTTCAGCATGTCCGGGGTACTAACCGGATCGCCGGTAGTCGAGGTGCTCTCGGATGAGTGCGGGAATTTGCCGCCGGTACCGGTTGCGGTGTGGCACTGTTTGCAGGTCGGCCCGGAGTTTATGCCGTCAAGCGGCTTGACGACGGCAAAGCCGGCGGTGTCGGTGGTATAGCCTGCGCCCGAGACATCATGGCCGTAAGCCGTTTGTGTCGTGCCGCTGATGAGAACTTGCTTAGCGTCGGTATGCATGCCGAAGTTCGCGTTATGGCAGGTTGAGCACCAGTGCGACAACGTTTGTGTCGTCTCTTTGGTCGACGTGTTAATGAGAGAGGGGTTGTAATACAGATAAGTCTTGCCCTGGTTTGGGTCTTGCTTCAATAGCTTTGTCGAGGTGTTGCCGGCGAGTTTAACGGTCTTGTTGTCATGCGGTGAGTGACATTCGACACAGCCCCATTTGCTCGTCTGAATGGTGTACGGGTTAATCGTGTCATCCGGCGCGGTAAGAGTCTCCGCGTTTTTCTGGGTCGCGGTAAGGCCGTGGCCTTCCTCGTTCAAGGCAACTTTAGTGCCGACACCCGCGCCCGCAACCCCATGGCAGAAATTACACGTTTCGGCTCTCGTATTGGCTCTCGTCAGCATGTAGGAGCCTGTCGCGAGATGAACCGCGTGACATTCCTTGCATTTATTCGAAGTCGATACGTAGCCCCCGTGCGGACCCGATGGTGTGCTGGTGGCTTGTTGTGGGACAATATAACCTTCGGCTGCGGCTATGGATGCTGTTGCTGTGATTAGGCTGAGAACTAAAGCTACGAGGACTAAACTCTTTTTACAAAATGTCATATAAAACCCGTTGTTGAAACTTGCTTACACTAAAACCGAATGTTTGAGAGTTTACGTAGTGATTAGCTACAACAATACTAACATAAAGCTTGTATAGGCTCAAGGTTTTTATGGTAATTCATACCAGAGCCTTGCAAGCAGCGAACACGCAGACCTACTCAATGGTTATTTTGACGACCTGAACCCGGTCGTTGAATTTATCCGCAATCGCGAAGACGCCGTTCTGGTCATATGCGATGCTCGAGGGCTGGTTGAACTCGCCTTCTTTGACGCCTTTTTTGCCCAAGGTCGCCAGTTGTTTCCCTTTCGCATCGATGACCTTGACCGAATTATCGAAGGCATCGATCAGGTAGAGCAGGTTTTTCTCGTCCAGCGCCATGCCGGCGGGCAGCCCGAAGGCACGGTCGGCCGCCTTGATGTCCGCGGCGGGCTTACCTTTTACCCACAGCACCTCGCCGCTTCTCGATAATGCTTGGATTCTTAGATTGAGGGTATCGGATACGTAGACCTTACCGTTTTTGTCTACCGCGATGCCGGTTGGGCAGTCGAATTCTCCCTCCTCGCGGCCGCGCTTGCCCCATTCTGTAAGGAGGCGCCCCTTGAGGTCGAAGATCATGATGTGACCGTAGGTGGTAAGATATAGCTTGCCGTTTTCCACATGCGGTTTAAACGGCACCATGACCTTGAACTCGCTCTGGAATTTACCTTTTCCGTCGTAGACGACGACCTTGCTAAGCGCTTTGTCGGCGACATAGATGCGCCCGTCCTTCGATGTGGTGACGCCGGTCGGCTCCATCAGTTCGCCCTTGCCGAACCCTTTCTTGCCGACTTTTCTTAGAAACTGACCGGACGAGCGGAAGATGAGCACGCGCGCGTGGCCGGCGTCCGCAATATAGATGTTGCCCTTGTCGTCGAAGGCGACATCGGTCGGGCGGGACAACATCTCGTCGGTCTTAGTGCCGAATCCGTAGATGCTGAAGACATGTTTCATCTGCTTGGTATCGACGGCGGTCGCGCCTAGCGGACGCGAGATGATAAAGTAGAGATAGAGCAGCAACGCCGCCATTATCATCAATATCACAAGTAGTGCTACCAGGAAACTTCTAAGACTAATTCTCTGCATAACTCCTCGACCTATCTATCTTACCTATTCTAATTGCTTCAAGGCTTTTTCAGCTTCGGGATAGCTGTCTACGTATCTCAGCGCTTCCTCATACTCCTGTTTCGCGAGCGATTTCTTGTTCGTTTTTTCATAGCATTGTCCAAGGTAGTAGTGGACATCGGCTAGGGTAGCGTTGACTTTGAGCGTTTTCTTATATGCCTGTATGGCCTGCCCGTAATCGCGTTTCTTATGGTAAAGCCTACCGAGCTGATAGAAGGAGTATTCGTTGTTGGGATCGATGGCGGACGCTTTCAAAAACTGGCTCACGGCCTCTTCGGGCTTGCCCAGAGCCTCGTACGCCATACCGAGTTCAAACCGGGCATTCCAAGAGCGAGGCTCGAGTCGTAGCGCCTTCTCCAGTTCTTTGACGGCTTTGTCGGGCCGCTCCACTTCGAGATAGACGCCGGCGAGACCGACGTAGGCTTCGGCGTTGTTGGGGTTATCCTTAATGGCGGTCTTGTGTTTGAGAAGCTCTCGTTCGACGGCCGTTCGAACGACCGGTGGTTGAAAGTATACCCTCTGGACTATTAACGCGGAGACAACAAAGACTAACAGCAGGAAGAAAATAATGGAGCCCGCAAGCCAGATACTTATCTTTTGTTCCGGTTGCTTTTGTAGGTCGGTTTCTTCGTCGATGCCGTCTCTAAAAAATTCGGAGTTTTCAGGGTCTTTAGTTATTGTCATACAATGAGCCTCAATGAAAAGATTAAAGTAAATTTGCCGATTTTACAAGCGGTCATACGCATCTTTCGCCTCGGTCATCTTTGAATTCGACTGATAGGCTTTGAGATACGCATCTTTCGCCCGGCCCTCGTCGCCTTTTTGCTCATAAGCCCAACCGAGGTTGAAATAAGCCCGGTCGTTGGCGGGGGCGATTTGAAGGGCGTCTTGCCAGGCGCCTATCGCTTCGTCGATCTCGTTTAAGTAAGCGTGTGCGACGCCGATATCGATGTAGGCGTCGACCATGACCGGGTTGAGCGCAAGCCCCAGTTCGTGCTGGGTTATCACTTGGCGCAGCAACGCATGCCTGCCGCCTCGACCTGCCTCCAGCAAGGCGGCTCCGGCCCGGAAATACACCTGCTCATCCGATGGATTGAGCTTGCGGGCCTGTTCGAATGCGGCTATTCCCCGGTTTATGTGGCGGCCGCTGTTCTTGCTTGTTCCGAGTCGGAGCATGGTTTCGCCGAGCGATACGTGGTAAGTGGGTTCGAGGCCGTTGATGCCGATAGCCGACTCGAATCGCGCCAGTGCCGGCTCCGGCTTATGTTGGGCCAACAGTTCGCGCCCTTTGGCGAATTGAATATCCGCCATGAGCGGAGCGGTGCTTAGGATCGCCAGGCTCAGGGCCGCTATCGCGAGGAGGCTCAGGGTCGCGGCTTGCGCGGGTGCCGAGATATTTAGCATAAATGTTTTGCGCGGGGCGCTCGCCTCAAAGACGCCCGCGGTCAGACCTACGGCTATCCAGAAGAAAGGGGAGACCGAGAAGTGGCTAAAATTGAACTGGAGGTGAATAGCGAAGCTGAGCGCCGCCCCCATCGCCCCGGCCGCCGGCCATGCGCCGTTGTCTTCTTCAAGCTTGCGTATTCGGACGATACCGGCCCACGCGAATGCGACGAGTACCCATAGGTAGGCCCCGAGCCCGGCAAGCCCGGTCGTCACCGCTAATTGTAAGAACTCGTTGTGCGCCTTGTCGACGAGGGGGTCGGAGATGTGCTCGACCCAACCCTCGGGCTTGTATTTCCCAAAGACATATTTGAAGGTGTCGGGGCCCGCTCCGAGAAACGGTCTCTCGGCGACGAGAGGTAGCGAAGACTCCCACATCTGAACTCGCGTCAGGGTGCTTCCTTCGATGGAGAGAATCGAGGCAAGCCGGCCGCCGACGGTATATGAGCCGGCGCTAAATTGCACGATTGTAACGCCCGCTATGACCAGGAGGAGCGCAATCGCGATCACATGCCGGCTAGCCCACAGGTGTTTCCGTTGCAAAGCGCCGGTCAAGGCGATTCCGGCGGCCGCGCCGAGCCACGCGCCTCTGCCGAATGTAAACATAAGGGAGGTCGCCACCGTGAACAGGGCCGCGTAAAGGAGCGGCTTGGGAGCGATATGCCTCTTGCTTGCAAGCAAACCCGAGGCGATTAGCGGCAGCACCATCCCGAGGTACGCGGCGAGAAACGTCGCGTTTCCGAACGAGGCCATGCTCCGCGCGGCCTCGAACTGGTTGGGTTCGCCGAATCCGGCGGCGCAGTAGACCTTCGCTACCAGCAGGTATGGGTTGGTCCAGAAGTATTCGACGAGCGCTATGAGCGAGACCACAACCGCCGAGCCTATTATTGCTAATGTGACCGGCCTGTGTTTCGCCTTGTCTTTCGCGATACCGTAGGCGGCCGCGAAGAGAATTAAATAGGTCGCGGTAGTCGTCAATCCCTCCCAGCGCCCGTATTGTCCGTTGAGCGAGGTAAGAGGATGAACCGATTGGATGCCGGAGAGAATAGTAATTGAGAAAAAAGCTAAGAGGGGGAGGGTCAAGCTCGATTTAGGCAGCTCGAAATATCCTTTGCGCGCTACTCGAACGAGCCACGCTATGGCGATGGCTGCGGCTGTCAGCTTAAGAAAGGTGAGTTTGGGTAGCCCAAAGACCGGCGATGCGAAAGGATTTGCGAGTAACGGATAGAGAGCGACAAAGCCGATGATTAGTGACTCGTTGAAATTAAAACCCCAAAAGCGCTTTGGGTCGCGCGCGAGAGTCGTTGAAATAGTTACCACCTCTTTTCAAGATAACCGGCTTTATCTTAACATATTTAAAGCATGTTATCGTAGTATCCGAAGCGTCCGGTTATATTGAAAGATCCTATAAGACCCCTGCTGTTTCGCGGCTGGGGACGTTTTAGCCCGCAAATCGCCGGCCCTCGTCATGATGGAGGATGGCGGCAAAGATTGTAAAAGTTTGTAGTCTGTGCTACAAATAAAATATAGTATAATTTAATTAGGCATGGTGAAAGAGTATGGGTTTTTTCAAGCGTCTCTTGGTGTTGGCGGTAGTAGCGGTTATCGCCGGTTTTGGATGGGCGGCTTTTGCCGGACAGTCAAAGAACTCGCCGCCGGGCTCGAACTCGGGCCAGGTCATCAAAGACCAGAAAGCGATATTCGAACGACTTTTAGTGCAGGAGCCAAACTTTTATATCGATGATTACGAGGTTGTACGTATCTACGGGTCGGTAAAGAACATCGCCAAACAGCGGTGCTCGTATGTAAAACTCGCGGTCAAAGTCCGCAACAAGCAGGGCAAGCTTTTAAAAGAACTGACTGTGTCGGTCAAGGATGTCGGACCGAACGAGATAAAGTCATACGATATCAACGGCGGCACGATATCCGAGAGTATCGGTCTCGAGAGTGCGGTCGTGGAAGCGGCATTCGTGAAGAGGTGAGGGGTTTGCTGAGACGAAACGCACAAACAACGATTCTCATCGGGACATCGCTAGTCGTACTCTTTCTTCTCCAAGGATGCGGCTCGGGCGGCGTCGATGTCGATATCAAGAACGTCACGGCTAACGCCCCGTCGAAAGACGGCCTCGAACCGCTGGAGCGGGGCAAAGTACGGCGACAGATTCTCAACGAGACCGAGGAAAATATCGCTATCTGGCTCAAGGGCGTCTCCGCCGAATACGACCAAGCTTTCTCCGAAAATCTTTTGGCGCCATACGAAAAACAACTCGCTAAACTGCGACAAGAGGGGAGAGACAAGGTGCGCATCCATGAGAATCAGGCGTTTGAGGTGACCGAACTCGCAAAAGACGCCGCGACGGTCGAGTACACTTTCATCGACAAATCTTACTTCGTATCGGCTGCGACCGGTAAAGTGGTCGTCCCCGCTAAAAACTCCGAGTCTGAGATTCTCATAAGTGTCGTCAAAGAAGATGGGCGATGGAAGATCCGGGCACTCATAGGCTCGGGCGAGGCGACTCTTTAATCCCTCCGTTTACCTTTCGACTATTCAATCGAGCGTCGGCGCGGTACGGGCCTTATATCGGCCCTCGCGATGGCAGAAATCGCAGAGCCGCACGCTATGGCAGTCGTAACAGTAGTCGTTTTCACCATCGCCGGGCTGCCTGCCGAGCGCGATCGGGCCATGGTTCGTCCGCCAGAGTTCTTGAGCGCCATGGTATTCCATAGTGCCATGGCACGGGCAGGATTGGAGCATGGCCGGTTGGAGCGGCGCCGAGGGGATATCATGGCAGCGCCAGCAGACATCTCGGTCGGTAAACGCCGGGCGCGCATGTTTTGCTTTGGCAACCCAGTCCGGCGGGTGCGGCATCGTCACGCCATGACAATTCGTGCAGCGCTTTTCTTTATGGCAGCGGTAGCAGAAGTCCCATTGGACGAAGATGCCGGCTTTGATGCGGTCGCGCTTGGGCTCTCGAATCGCGGTCCCGATATCTTTTTCATGGCAGGTAGAGCATTCCGCGGCGGCCCGCTTGCCGTCGTGGCACTTGATGCAGCCGCCCATCGACGGTTCGCGCACCGGTTTGACCGCACCGGGATGGGCGACCGTGTTATGGCAGTCAACGCAACGGGCGCCGTCTTGCAAAAAATCGCTATGGCGCACTCTTATGGAATAGCGGCTTACCGTCTTCGAGCGCACTTCGCCGTGGCAGCGCAGGCACGCGCCGTCATCGACGGAGGCGGTCGCCGGCTCTATCTTATTCGTCGTCGCGTAAACCCACAGCCACCTCGAATAATCGATTTTCTGCAACAGAGCCCCGGTGGCACCGGCGGGCTGATGGCACTGGAGGCATTCGACGCCTTTATGCGTCGAGGACCGGAGTGCTATAACCGCCGTGCTCTTGCCATGGCAATTGGCGCAAAAACTCGGCCTGGCCGTATATGAACTTAAAGCGACGAAGGTTAGCGCGACAGCGGCGACTATAAGAAAGCGCTGTCCCCAGGCGGCGTACGGGCTCTCGCTAACCGGCACTTCGAGGCGAACGCGCAAGCGCTTACGTGTGGCGAACGAGTACGCCAGGTAGCCGAGCGCAAAGAGAAGCGCGAGCGTGACCAGGAGCATTACCGCGACCAGTATCGTGAGGTTCGTGTCGTATGTGGGATTACCGAAGACGTATCTAATATCTTCGAAGATATCGTTTATGCGCTGGGAGAGGTCGAGATCGTTAATCAAGGCCGGCCTCCTCGCGCAAGAGCTTCAATTTGTTCTCGGGTATGCCCGGGTGGGTATGATACTTATGGCACCTGGCGCACGACTCTTTCAGGTGGCATTGGTAGCAGGTTTTGTCGCCGTCTTTTTTGACGAGGGCGCTATGCCGCGACAAAAAGCTCCCCGGATGCGGCATCTCGAGCGAATGACAGTTATTGCACAATGATTCGCTGTGGCACTGCTTGCAGCCCGCCGCGGCCTCGTTCGAGTTCTTTACCTCTTTACCGTGAGAGACAATCCAGGAACTCGAGTGCGGCAGCTCGGTGTTGTGACAGGTGCCGCAATAGAATTTGCTATGACACGCCTGACAGGTGTTCAAATTGTCCATGCCGTGTGTCTGGCGCCAATTCTCGCTGTGGGATATCTGCCACACGCCCCGGACGCGATGCGACGGGTCGCGTTTGGTATCATTGATGTGGCAAGAAACGCATTCGCTCGATGCGGTGGTATTATTATGGCATGTCAGGCATTTGCTGATTTCGGCGAAGTTCTGTCGCGCGGCGCTCTTGCCGTGAGCCACGGTGCTGTGGCAGTCACCGCACCCATAGCCTGCCGCCAGTATCTCCTTGTGGCTGACCCGCAGAGCCTTGCTCTCGACGACTTTAGTCGCGATAGGCTTGTGGCAGTTGATGCAGTTCTTCGCGGGAACGACCGTTGTGACGGGTCTTCGGTAGATACCGCTGAGCTGGGCCGGGATCATCCGCGCGAGCGCTAACCGCTGCGAGAGGATACCGAAGGGTTCGTTGCCCGCGTGGCATGATACGCACCCGATGTCGCTGTGTTTAGATTGCGCCAAGGACGTATGCGAAGGCGTGTGGCAAACGCCGCATACGGCGGGTATCGCCCCGAGGGCGCCGACTATATTGAAGTATACGAAGAGACCCAAGATGACGCTGAGTAGCCCGTAGTAGACCCTTTGCAGGACGCGGTCGACCTGTTCGGTTTTATCCGGCCTGACAGGTGCGTTCATCGCTTATTCCACCTTGGCCTCGTCGATAACGGCTTTCGCGAGGGGCATCGCGTGCTTCTGTAGGGTGCCGTTTTTGTCGACCGGAATGTGGTCGAGGAACGATGTCTTGATAGTTATCGCGAAATTCTCCCTGGTCCAGCCGATAAAATAGCTGCCCTCGCTCTTGTCGTACCCGGTACTTATGGCCATCGAGCCTATCAAGAGGTTTTCGTTTCTTTTGGGAAATCTCTCTTTGAACGCCTCGGAAATGGATTCCTCGGCCTCCCTCGCGGACGGGTAGAAGGTGACCTTGGCATACGAATTGACCGGCGTCGCGAGCGCGATATTCGCGTCTAATACCTCGTAAATCGCCTCGGCGGCGGGAAACTCCGACCCCGGTATCGCCTGGCGCCCCCGCGTCGCGTACTGCAGGATCGATTCGGGCAAGAGGGTGACCGGCGCGACCGGCGGTTCGACTGCTTCGCGCGGCGCTGCTACGTCGGCCGCGGTTGTCGGCCTTTCAACTCTGGATGTGCCCGAGGATTCAAGCGCGATAATTACGACCATGAGCAGGGAGGAGACGATGGCAAGGAGAAGAAGCATGCGGAAAGCGCGTCTCTCCGGCACTATATGGTTTTGCTTTTCATCGTTCCGTCTCTCTCGCACCATGTTGTTCCTACCCGGTATATCGGCTTATATTCTATCAGTTAATTTATAAATGCGTACATAAAGAGGAAGGGCCAGTGTCCCGGCCCCTCCTTTTGTGTGTGTGAAAAACAACTCTTAATGGTTCGTGCCGATACCAACGTGGCATCTCAAGCACACCCCGTCGAGGTTGTTCGAGGTGACGTTGGCAGCTGTGCCGGTCGTATCCATCCAGATGTTGGTGGTTTTCGCCGGATCTGCCTGGGTCTGCCATGGTCCGAGCAACTTGATCGTGTTGCCTTGACCGCTGTGCGGGAAGTCGGACTTGGTTCCCGCCCCATCGACGTCGTCCTTTGCGACCTTGTACGAGCCGGTTCCGAAGTGGCAACGTTCGCAACCCTTATAGAAGCCTCCAGGGTCACCATAGTGGACTGTTGCCGGTACGATCGGCAGGTCGTTCCGGTGACAGCTGTAGCACTGCGCCGGGCCGTTGTACGCGCCGGTGTACGGTGCCGGGTGCGTCCGGTCGGAGTGGCTCTTAAAGCCGAGTTCCGCGTTTGACGTGTTCTTCCAGTAGCCGATGTTCAGGTTGTGGCAGTCGGCGCACCAGGGCGAAAGGGTGTACTGGTTGACGGTCTGCGGGTCGCGCTTCGGGCCGTACTGGTGAGCAGCCTCAACACCCGTGTACGCCGTGTAGATGGTCTTGCCCGGGCCGGTGTTCGATGCCGTCATTGTGGTCTCGGGTACCTTTATCGTATTCGCGGCGTTGACGTAGACCTTGCCGGCCGCCGGATTGTACTCGGTGTACGCCTTATGCGTCTGCATACCCACATCATAATCTTCGTAATGACCTGCGATCGTAGCGGTCCCCTGAATCGATGCCGACGGCATCAGCCGCAGCAGCTTGTAACCGCCGGCTAGCTTTGCTTCGGTCTCCAGAGCGGTCGGTCGCCAAACCATGTTGACGGCGTTGTGCGGCTGGTGGCAGTTCATGCAACGAAGCGCGAGCGGGCCGATGCGCATGTAGCCGGCTCTGTTGGCTCCCGCGGCGCTCTGGCCGTGGTGCTTGGCGAAGCGGAACATCTTGTTCCGGTCGGCGCTGTAGCGACGGACGTCGACCGTCTCGCTGACGGCGGTACCGCTGGCGTCGGTCGTCGTCAGGGTAACCGGCTCCGTCCATTGTTTTACCGAGCTGTCAGGAACAGTCGCGCTCGCGCCGATCGTGTGGCCGTTCGGTGTCGATTTGCCGGCGGCGTTGAGGTCGTAGACGACCTTAGTCGAGTGTGCCGAACCTCCGATGTGGCAATAGTCGCAGGCATCGTCCTGCGTATCGGAGCGCAACATGAAGTAGGCGCCCTCCGCGCGGTGGACCGCATGGCAGACCTTGCATTTGTTGGTCGCGGTGTCGTAGCCGCCGTGCGGGTTGCTGTACATCTTGGTTGTCTGGTCGTCAAACGCCTTGTACGAACCCTCGGTCTTGGCAGCGGTATCGACCCTATCCTTGTAGGTCCACATCGATGAACCGGTGTTGGTGTCAAAAGTGGTGGGGCTGACGGCCAAGGCGGTTCCGGCCATTGTAAGCACGAATATCGCGGCGAACGCAAATAGTATCGCTTTTTTCATAATTCTCACCTCCTTTCCTTAGGAATAAGCTTAAGGGATCCGTTCAGACGTATGCGGTTATCAATGTAGGGGAAGCATGCTAAGATGCCGGCTGCGATGAGTCTTGCGGTTAAAGCATCGTTCGTCGATAGAGTGGCCCAACATTGCACTTAAATTCTCAAATACCAGCGTAAGTTTTCGATAGCTAGCCGTTCCGTGCGCACCTTTGCGGCGCATACTTTATGGAACTATTTTTAGCTATACTTTGTAGTCAAGACTATTATATATTATATAAACCGTTACTTCAAGCTAATTCGAGGTCTCTTCTTGCGATTGGTCATCCGGTGTTTGCTTACGATCTATTTTCCAGGGTTGGCCGATAAGCGATACGTCGTTCCAGAACCTATGTACATCTTTACCCGAAAGCGAACCTTTTTCTTGCCCTTCGACCGAGAATTTAACCGATTTGATCTGCTCGAACTGTTTGAGCGTCTCGATGATCGCGCCATACGCGAGGACTTTCTCTTTCTTCGAGGCTTCGAAATCGAGCACTTCGCGGCTGAAATCGACCGTTGCCGCCCCTTTGTCGTCTACGGTTACAGCGAGTATGTCGCACTCCGGTTGGACTATCGCTATGTCGGTGTTGTTTTTTGGTTGAGCGGCGAGCAACGCGATGAGAGTCGTCTTTATGACCTCTTTATCGTCGGCGATGATATGGCGCTCCTCGACCAGCGTCTTGCCGGTAGCGTAGAAGACCGATACACTCCTTGTTTTATCGGGCAAAGTCATCTCCGGCGGCGGGGCGTCCGATGAACCGGCGCAGCCTAACGCGCCGCCGACAAGGAGGAGCATGATTATGGATATGGGCAAGGCGATCGATCTTTTCATCAACATCTTTCTCCTACTTCGTCCCGTATGCGGTCGAAAACTCCGCATAGTTCATAGTCGCGATGCCTAACTCGCCGGCGGCTTTTCTGAGCAGAGGCGACTCCGTCAGCAGAAGCCGCTTGCCTTTGATGCTATGCGCGAGCGCCAGTTCGGACGCTTGTCCGTCCGTTAGCTCGGAGAGCATCGGGAGCGTTTGCAGCTCACGCTCATTGATCGCTCGCTCAGTCAGGCGCAACGCCCGCGGTATCACGTCGCTCATCCGCTCGACGGTCTGTGGCGGGACGACAAGTCTCTTAAACGCGCTTGCCAGACTCTCTCCGCTATCTCCCGCAATCGCGTTCTGGAGGAAATCCTCGGTCGCGACGACCTGCAAGCGCGAGCGTGTAAGGAGCCGGAGCAGGAGCGGTATCAAGAGTACGAGCAGGTATGGCGCCCATGCGAAGATCCGGTCGGTCGCGGATATCGCTATCGGCACCTGGAAGACCTGGACGCGGTCGTTATACTTATCCGCCAGGACGAGCTTCCCGGAGCCGGCGTAGGCGACACCGGCGGGGTAGTAGAAGAAGCCGTCGTCATGGCCGATATCGCCGATGGTATCGACGCGCTCACCCTTTGTGTCTAGCAGTGTAATTTCGCTGCTGAGGCCGTCGACGACATAGAGATGACCGTTATCGTCTAGCGCTATGCTCGCCGGCAGGCCGAACTTTCTGTCCTTGCCCTGGTAGGTGATGGCCTTATCGGGGGGGAGGGGTTGCCCGTATTGCCAGAGAGGCTCGCCCTCTTTACTCAATGCCTGCACGCGGTAGTTCAAGCTATCGGCGACGTATATGGTGTCGTCGCCGCCGATAACGATACCTCCGGGCAGCTGGAACTCTCCCGGCGCCATGCCGCGCTTGCCGAGCGTGCTTATCAGGTTGCCTTGGAGGTCGCCTATCATAATGCCGCCGATAGTAGTAACATACAGCCGTTCCTTATGGATAGTCATCGCGAGCGGCGGCTCATCGTTGGAAAATTTCATCTCGTGTATCGCCTCAAAATTGCCGTTATAGACCACGACTTTCTTCGAGGTCTTTGAAAGTACGAAGACGCGTCCGTCCTCGGAGACGGTGACCGCGATGGGGTCTTTAAACTCGTATTTGCCGGTTCCCGGGTTGCCGAACTGGGTTAAGTATGTGCCCTCCCGGTCGAAAACGACGACGCGTTGTTTGCTCGTGTCGGCGATGAATATCCGTCCCTGGACGTCGAGCGCGACGCCGCTGGGACGGCGGAGCAGGTCGCCCTCAAAACCATAGATTGAGAAGAGGTGCCTAAACTCCTCCTGCTTCTTGGCTGTCGTGGAAACAGGCGGTTTCGTCAATGCGAAGTAGAGGAATAGCAGCGTCAGGAGCGCGATGAGAAGCGCCGCTATAAACGCGATATATCTCCTCGTCGTATAATCTATCGTTACCCGTTCGGTCGCCAAAACAGTAACCTCCAACCGTAAATTTAAATCATTTAGCCGCGGGCTTTTCCGGCTTAGCCGCGGTCGCCTTCTCTTTTTTTACTTTAGCGAGCGCGTCTTGCGCTTCTTTATAGTCGGGCACAAACTGGAGTGCTTCTTCGAAATATGCCATAGCCTTGCCCTTATCGCCGCTTTGTTCGTATACGAGCCCCATCTCGTAGAGGAGCAGAGCCGATTCCGGCCCGAAGCCCAAGGCGGCATCGTATGCTTTGATTGCTTGCTTGTATTTCTCCTGCTTCAAGTAGATGCGCGCTAACTCCGACCAGCAGGTTTGATAGAACGGCGCTAGTTTACCCTCCATCTTGGCGGCTTTTTCGAGAGTTCGGGCCGCTTCAGTCAGGTTTCCCTTTTCTTTGTTGGCCAGGCCGAGAATGTAAAACGCTTCCGCGTCGTCGGGAGCGAGCTTCGTAGCGATTCGCGCTTCGCTGACCGCCGTGTTGACGCGACCGATATCCAGATAGACCGCCGCGAGTTTTATCCTGGCGCGTGAATCGTTAGGGTTGACTTTGACCGCTTGCACTGCGAGAAGAAGAGCGCGTTCGGACTCGGTCCGGGGCGTTGTGTCTTTGCTGTCGAAGGCGACGTGGCGGACGATTGCGCCTCCGGTGCCAACGACCGCCAAGACCAAGATCGCCGTAATCGCTTTTAGGAGGAAAGGAGTCCCTCTGCTCATCAATAAACCACCTTTTTATTTATAAATATGACACAGACTACGAGACTTTGTCAAGAATTGACATAGTATGAATAATATGCACTTGTGTATTTTTAGGTGGTAGGGGCAACGCGGAAGAGACAATCGCAATGCTCACCAGCGTAATCATGGTCGCTCGCGCTAAACGATTAAAGCCGGATAGACAACGATATTCCGGTAATCGGGGCGAGCAGCCGCATGACCGCCTATTGCTTCTTGGCGGGTCGCTCGGACAAGGGTTGTTTTACGCCGCGGACGTGGCACCAGGCGCAGTAGGTCGGGCCGTGGCAGTCAAAGCAAACCGCGGGGCCGGTAACGGCGACGACGTTTTTATGTATCGACACCCAGCCGCCCAATCGCTCATTGTAGCCTTTGTGGTGACACGCGTTGCAGAAATCCTTCTCGCGGTGGCATTTCCGGCAGACCTGCGGATTTTTGCTGCCTAAAGAGCCGTGCTCCGCCTTGACGAATTTTTCGGGGTGGGGGACATCGACCCCGTGGCAACCTCGACAGTATGTTTTCTTGTGACACATAAAGCATGTGGCGGTGTCTTGCTTCGCTATCTTTCCATGGTCGGGCACTCGCCATGTTCCGACTTTGTGTGAGACCGGAACGGGGTCGAATACCTTCGGGTCTTTCGGGTGGCAAGCGTCGCACCTCCCCGGTGCCAGGGCGGCTTTTGAGAGACCGTGGCAACGGAAGCACCCGTCCATGCTTATGAAGTTCTGATAACCGGGACTCGTGGGATGTCCGGCGCGATTATGACATGTCGTGCAGTTGACGCCTTTTTCGAGGTGAATATTGTGGTTCATGATTAGGGACTTACGCGGCGTGATTATTCGTTTCGGCGTGTGGCATTGGAGGCAGCCGTCGTTATCAATTTTCTTGCTCAGTTCGCTGTCGCGGTTTATCTGCGGATCATACGATTTTGTAAAATGCCGGTATGCCTCATTTATCAGGTTTGTTTTCCGCTTAAGGCTACCTGTAATACCGGAGGCGTGGCAGGTGTTGCAGGTAACCTCCGAGTGAAGCGATGTCCTCCAAGCCCTAATCGCCGGCTTCATCTCGTGGCAGCTCACGCAAAAACCCGGCTGCGACGTGTACCAGAAACCGTACCCGAACGCGACCAGAAAAAGCATGCCCGCAACCCCGGCTACGCTGACGTAAAGCCTCTTGCGAGATTGTCGTGATTCCGGCAGGTTGAGGCGTGGGAAGCGAATTCTAGATTTTATGTTTCGGAAATTTATCTTACGCATTTTGCTCGATTGTAACATTGCGGTCGTATATTAACAAGCGAGCCTCCCGGAATACATTTTTAGATGAGGCAATAAGGCGAGCGACATTATTAATGGTCGTAACTCCTTGCGTCGGAGAAGCGCTTGTTGTGGCAGAAGCCGCAGTCGTTCTTGCGTGACAGGTGGCACTCAAAGCATAGTTTGCGGTGTGGCGTGAGTTCACCGATATCGCCGACTTCGGGATGGGCCGCGCCGGGGTGGCATTTTATGCAGGCGATGTCGACTTTTGTGGTATGCATCCGGTGATTGATTTTGATATCGCCCGAGGCGGAGTTCTCCCGGTTTAGGCTATGACAACCGCTCCGTTGGCAAGAGTCGATACCGGGCACGGTAGCTCCGGCGGGCTTGAGTTCGACCCCGGCCATGCTCGCGTATATCTCGCGGTAAAAGCTGATCCGGTAAATCCAGAGGCTGACCGCGCCTTGCTTGACGTGACACCCGAAGCAGTTTTTGACCGCCACCGAATGCGACGACTTCCGCCACGACTTGTAGTATTTTTCCATACCGTGGCAGAGGGTACAGCTCTTCGGGTTGGAGGTGTAGGCGTAGGGGACGGCCAAGAAGACGATAACCAAAATGAGCAGGTATTTAAGTACCCCGCGTTTTTTGCGCTCGCTACCGCCCGGGTCGGGCCGCTCGTCGACGCCGTCTTCGGTTATGAGCTTTTCGCTGTCGGGATTATCTCTTATATCATCCATTTAAACCAACACTAAGGGGCATCCTTGACGTCATTATTGGGCAACTTCTTGACTATAGCACTCGCGCATGATGGGAGACGCCGGCGTGTGGCCCGACCCATTAATCGTGGACAAAACCCTTTGTCCCCACGTGTTTCTTGATATGGCAGAACGAGCAATCGTTCATTCGCGCGGCGTGACAGCCTTTACACATCTTCCGCGCCGGCAATAACGCGCCGGTTTTGCCGACATTGGGATGGGCCGCGCCGGGGTGGCATTTTATGCAGGAAAGGTTGGCCTTGGTGACGTGTCCGCGATGGTCGATTTTAATATCACCCGACGCCGAGCTTACCCGGTTTAGGCTATGACAACCGCTCCGTTGGCAAGAGTCGATACCGGGCACGGTGGCGCCGGCCGGTTTGAGTTCGGCGCCGACTATGCTCGCGTATATCTCGCGGTAAAAGCTGATCCGGTAAATCCAGAGGCTGACCGCGCCTTGCTCGATATGGCAGTCGAAGCAGTTTTTAGCCGCAATGGTATGTGTCGATTTTTGCCACGATTCGTAGTATTTATCCATACTGTGGCAGAGGGTACAGCTCTTCGGGTTGGAAGTATAGGCGTAGGGGATGGCTAGAAAGGTTATTAGCAGTCCGATGAAACCCAAGACGAGGTACTTCTTCAGACTCTTTTTTTCCTTGGCAGTCGGTTCTTCTTGAGGTTGACTGTTTTCTTCGGACATTAGAAACCCCTTTGGCACGATGCATCTGTTAGCATAGGTCTGTTCCGCTTATTATGTGACAACTGCTACATAGTTGCAAGACTTCATTCGCACAGCAGGGGGTTGATTTGCTTGATTCCGCTAGTCGTGGACAAAACCCTTTGTCCCCACGTGTTTCTTGATATGGCAGAACGAGCAATCGTTCATGCGCGTGGCGTGACAGCCCTTACACATCTTACGCGCCGGTATCACCGCGCCGGTTTTGCCGACATTGGGATGGGCCGCGCCCGTGTGGCATTGCGTACATGAAATATTGGCTTTTGTGACATGCCCTCGGTGGTCTATCTTTAAATCACCCGAAGCCGAACTTACCCGGTTCAGGCTGTGACACCCTTGTTTCTGACATGAATCCACACCGGGCACGGTGGCGCCGGCCGGTTTGAGTTCGGCGCCGACTATGCTCGCGTATATTTCACGATAGAAGCTAATACGGTAGACCCATATATTCAAAGTGCCGTCTTTAACATGGCATTCAAAACAATTGCTTGCGGCGGTTGCATGTGTCGATTTTTGCCACGATTCATAGTATTTGTCCATACTGTGGCAGAGGGTGCAGCTCTTGGGGTCGGACGTATAGGCATAGGGGATGGCTAGAAAGAGCGCCAGAAGGGCAACGGCAATCGCCAAAAAATACCCACGCTTGAATTTTCCCGTTTTTCCGCCCGATGTTTTCTGTGGCTCTTCCACCGTATCCGGCATAGTCCCCCCAAGCCTCAGCTAAACGATTGATGATAAAGATATCGATAATATTATGTAATAACGGTTTGTTACTTACAAGGAGATTTTAAGGAATTTGTGCTACGGAATTATCCACAAACCGCTGTAGCGCGATATCAACACGGTATTGATTAGCGCGTGACCTTGCACAATAAACCCTTGCCTTAATACTGATCCTCAAAATAAGGTCGAAGGCTCGAAGCCGCTTAGTATTACTCGGCGCTTGATTGCTCCGCGCCGAAGATGTATGATGCAATCGCAAAGCTGAATATGTAAGTGCGATCTTGTTGCCCCGAGATAGCAGTCGCATAAGCGATTCACGCCCTCTGTGTTGTCTCGGCAGAAACGGGGTTTGATGAATGAGTCGCTTCCCATCATACAAATAAACCTGGCGCTTGATGTCATCGGGCCCGCGCTTCTGGTACTCGTCATCATCGGCATGTATGTCGGTCATTTTACCGGCAACGTAATGACCGGTCGGGCCCGCAAGCGGTTCAAATTATGGCAGTGGCCCGACCATGTGGAATTACCATCGTTGGTTCGTCGTTCTATGCACTTGATGTTGGTGGGCTCGATGGTCGTGTTGATGGTGAGCGGCATATATATCCGATTTCCGTTTGAACTGCCTTTCGGTAATCGCACGACCATCAAATATCTGCACTATGTCGCGGCTTTCGCCGTCACGGCGATATTCTTCATAAGAATCGGCTATGCGTTTCTCCATAAGAGCAAGGATTACCGCGAATTCGCGCTTACCAAGAAAGACATGACGGCCTTTGTGCCGACGCTTAAATACTATGCGTTCATGGCCAAGTCGAAACCGCACGTCGCAACCTATAACCCGATGCAGAAAGCATCATACGGTCTCATGGTTCCCACGTTAATCTTCATTCAGATAGTGACCGGGCTTGCGCTGCTGTTTTCGCCGCAGCTTCTCGGTTGGCCGGCATCCTCAGTGGGAGGGCTTGCGCTGGCGCGGGTCTACGTGAGAACCGTCCATTATTTCGTGACCTGGGTCGTGAGTGCGTTTATGTGCGCGCATATCTATCTCGCGATCACCGAGGATCTACCGGCGCTGCTGTTCTTCTTTTTCGGCATAAAGCCGCATGATTTAAAAGAGCGGAGAAACAAATCGGGTGAGGAGGACCGTGCGGAAAACACGAACACCGAAGTCGCCCACGATGCGCATCACGAGGGTTAGCCGAGCCCCTCAGTAAAGAGACGTCAGCGCCTTTTCCATCCGGTCAGCGTTGAGATTATTTGGTGAGCACGACCTCGTTCGACGCCGGGTCGACCGCGACCACCGAGGCGCTCGAAAGAGCCCCCGTGGAGCCTCCGGGACTCCACACCAGGACAAAAAGCCAGACGTCGCGCCCCTGAAGGCTAGCGCGTTCGGCGTACGCGGGGAGCGCGGGTTTATCGATGGCGGCGAGCGCGGTCGACAGTGCCCGCGAGGTCGAGCCTATATCTTGGCCGGCCTGTCCAGCGGCGTCGATGATACCACTTACCATTTTACCGCGCAAAGCTACCGCATCTTCCGCGGTATATCGGTCGGCAAAGCTTAGAACGACCGACGTGAACTTCACATCATCCACATCTTCTACCGTGTAGTCCTGCTTTGAGATTGCCACTTCGGGTTGGAGCGAAAGCCCTATGCCTCCCTTAAAGCGCTCGAGGCTCTCCACTCCCGGCTCCGCACGTTTCTCTTTGAGCGGCTGCTTAAGTTTTACGGGTGGTCGCGAATTCTGATTTTCAAGGGCGCCTGGGGCGCCTGCCGATGGCGCTTGCCGGTTCTGCCAGACACCTGATTTGGTTATAGCTAAAACGCTTGCGGCGACGAGTGCCGCGTATCCTAAGCTTAGAGCCGCGCGCAGTAGGGAAGCGCGCTTCTCTATGGAGTAGCGCCTTGCTTTTGTCGAAAGCCGATGGATATTGCGTTTGCGCAGAGTCGACTCGAGTTCTTCCGCTAGCGAGCGCGGTAGCTCTACATCGGATAGCGAATAGAGCGCCTGTGATAACCGTTCTATCTTAAGGAGTTCAGCCGAGCACGATGGGCACGCGCGAATATGTGAGGAGACCTCTTCAGCGCGCTCCTGTCTTAAAATCCCATCATAATAAAAGGGGAGTAAGCGCAATGCCTTACCGCACTTCATACCAAACAGACCTCTCCACTCTCCTTGCCGGATACTCGACCGGCGTTTTTTGAATGCCATATCTCATCTCAGAAGTCCTTTCAACGCTTCGAGCCCGCTGTCGAATTGCCGCCAAACCGGACTTTTGTCTTGCTCCGCTTTCATACCATGCACCATTTTTCCATATTTGACGAACTTTAGCTCAGCTTCCGCATGGCAGGCACTACAAGTTTTCGGCAAGTTTTTTCCGGATACTCGCGATTTCGGATTGCGCGAAGGTTGAATGTCGTGGTTTCCGTGGCAGTCCCAACATGCCGGTGCGTCGGGGGCGGCCGCTTTATATGCTTTACCGTGGTAATAATCGTTGTACGATTCCCAATAGTCTTTATGGCAGTCGCCGCAAATATTTTTGGCGTGAGTTCTCATCTCGGCAAGGGTTTGCGGTTTCTTGTTCGATGCCAGCGTCGCGTGCGCATCGTGGCAGTCGCCGCAAGCCGGCGCCGGCACGCCCCCTTTACCGGTTCTTTTGCTGAGCGCCAATTGCCCGTGGATGCTCTTAGCATAAATTTCGTGCTGCTTTTTGTGGCTGTGGCATTGCGAGCAGGTACGCTTGGCGACCTCTTTCCAGCCTGCGTCCTCGAGATCTTTTGTCGAACCCTCAAAGTTAGGGTGGCATGCGATGCAGGCAAGCGATTTGTGCGGATTAATGTCACGCAACTCGACCGCCTGGCTCAATGGAGTCTGCGGCCAGGTCGCCACAATGGATGCGGTTGCAGGGTCGAACGCGAAGACCGAGATTCCGGTGAGCAGTTTACCGCTTTTCGCATCGGTGCGGTTGACGACGATAAACAAGACCTCTTTTTCGTTCAAGAAGGCTTTTTCGACGTAAGAGGGGAGGGCGAGGTCGTTTGTCGTCGCAAGAATGGTCTCCATACACCGACCCAAAACGCGCTTCTCCAGACCAAGGATAGCCGCTTGAGCTGTAATCTCAGATATGATGTTGGCTCGGTAGAGCTTTGCTTCGACGGTCCGGTATTCCTGAGAAAAAGCGACGATTATGGGCTGGATCGCGACCTGTTCCAAGGCATCCTCAGCGTAGTGTTTTCCCGACACTAAGATTTCCGGGCGCGGGAGGTAATCATAGGCTCTGGGGCCACCGCTCTCTGCTTTTAACACGAGGTCTTCAAAGCTCTGGTTCAGGGTCCTCTCAGCGGCACTCTGTCCCGGTTCGGGCGCGAGGTCACTGATGTTGAAGATATCCAGTATTGCGAACCCCTGATCGAACATGAGGGCGAAGGTGAAGGCGGCAAGAGTCACGGCTATGAAGATAGCGGCGACGCCAAGTGTAGCCGAGCGCGCAAACCGTTCCAGGCCTCGGGGCGCGATTTTGCGTCTACCCGCTGTAGCTTTAAACGTCCCGGCCGCTTTGTCGGCTAGCTGCTGATATATGGATTCCGGGACGAGAAGAGGAGGGATGTCTCGCAACGACTGGGGAAGTTCGCGTAACTTAGCCGGTATAGCAGCGCATTCGCCGCATGTTGTGAGATGCTCCTCGACGTCGCGGCGAATATCTTCACTTAGTTGGTCGTCAGTGTAGTCGGCGAGCGAACGCCTGGCATCATCGCAGTTCATCTTCGGCCTCCTGTCTCAATCTTAGGATTAAGAGAGGGATTTTACAACAGCCGCGAGTATCTTTTGTTTTGCGTAAGCGCCGGAGAGCTCTGAGTCAAACCTCGGCAAGGTCGAATTGCGGATTAATGAGCCCAACATGTTCGGGAGTTGAGATATCGAGAATCTTGCAGATAATACCGGTGCTCGCCCGGCGTTTAGATTTACCGTCTAGTCTTTAGCGGCATACTCGCTTATTAAGGTTGGACACCATGACAGCGCATGCAGAAGTCGAGCGTGTGGCAAGCGTTGCAGCCGTCCCGAGCAGCTTTCGCCGCCGAGCCATGGTTCGACCTCCAGCGCACGGCGTGCGATTCGGGTTTCTTGGTATGGCAATCCATACACCAGTCGGGTCTCCAGTTATGGCACTCGTTACATTTAATGGTCTTGGATTGCTCACCATGGACTTTGAACCAGTTCGCCTGCTGATGACTTTCAGGAGTCCCCATCTTGGTATGGCAGACATCGCATTTATCGGGCGCTTTCTTGCCGTCGTGGCACTTCATACACGTTTCCATCTTCGGCTTGCGGGCCTTATCGTCGCCGAGCCCGTGAACTACTCTCGCGTGACAAGTCGTGCACTTTAGTCCTTGTTCGATATGGAGCTTATGGGGCACGTTGAGACCGCCGCCGAACGCCATCTCCCTGTTGAGGGAGTGACAATTACCGCAGGCGTCATTGACCGGCTCTTTTTGACGTGCGACTATCTTCGGCGCGTTTGGCTTATTGTAGACCGTAAAGTGAAGGTAGACTTCCTTTAAGGCGATCACTTTGTGGGTCGCGAAGTTTACGATGCCCGGCGGCATATGGCACGAATAGCAGGTTACCTCCGAGTGGACCGAGGCTTTCCAGCTATCGAAGGCCGGGTTCATCTCATGGCAACTTTTGCAGAAGCCGGGACTTCCGGTATATTGGAGCGCTCCATAGGTGAAGACACCAAACGCCGCAATCGCGATTATGATGATATTCGCCTTGCGTTGGTTGTTATTGTAGAAATCTTTGATTTTACCCAGCAATCCCTTAGCCTCGTTGCTCACGTTTATTTACCCTTCTCAACATCTTCAAATGGATCGTGACACCTATAACAGAAGGTCTTCGCGTCATGACAGACCAGACAACCGCTCTTTCTGACTTTGGCGCGAATGCTGTGAAATGTCTTCCACTGGCTGCCGCCGTAGTGGGTCGTCGGAAGCTTGCTCTTATGGCAGTCGCTGCAGAATGTCGGCGTCCAACCATGGCAATCGTCGCATTGGCTGTCGGGATGATTCGGGTCCTTATAGAGCTGCCCGTGCATCTCGAACCAATCTTTTTCGTTATGGCTCGACGGTACGCCTTTTTCAGTATGGCAATCCTTACACTTAAGGATAGGCGCGTTCTCTCTGCCGGTATCGTGGCAACTCAAGCAGAGCTGCATTGCCGGACGCCTCGTAATCTCGTTATCCCTGTCCTCGCCGTGGACGACCGAGGAGTGGCATACGACGCATTCGATTTTGCGTTTCTCGAAGTGGAGATTGTGGGGTATGATAAGGTCGCCGCCGGGGGATACGTTTCGCCAGCTAACGTGACATTTTTGGCAGACCTTACTCTTGGTGTCGTGCTTCGCTCTAACCGGGATCTGATAGTCGCCGGTGATGTGCTTCGTAGCCTCACTGACCTTGGTGGGAATACCTACGGCAAACCCTAAATAGCCGGGTTCCTTGTGGTGGCATTCGATACAGGTTATTTTTTCATGCGATGAGGCCTGCCACGCTTTGACAGGCTCTTGCATTGCGTGGCAGAGGCTGCAGGTTTGCGGACGACTCGTCATAGCCGTTCCGGCTACCACGACAGCAATGGAAAAGACCGTGAGGGAAGCGGCTATCGTTAAGATAAGTTTTTTTGTCCTGGAAGACATCCCTTTTAAGTCTGGCATTGATGTACCGTCCCCATGGTTGTTTTTGCTTGCATTAAAGAGACATCGGCTTAAGCGCATTTGACTTTAGTTAAAACACAAAAGTTTGTAACATGATAACACATATTGATCGCAAATCATATCCGCTTATGCTTATGAGCCGAGCACTCGCTCAGCAGCATTAACTCAGCTGAGCTAGCCTAATGTATATACGGTTAGGACTTCTAGGAAGCTACGATACGGTTATTATAAATGCTACATAGAGGTCACTGTCAAGCAAATTTTACCAAAAAAAAACGTGCTGGACAGCGGGTTTAATATAATAAGAGCGATTTTAACGCCCAGAATGCTAAAATATTATCAATTTCGGCATGTCAAACGCTCAGCGCCGTTAGGTTAATTTACGGTCCGCTCCGACGAGGATTAATCGAAAAAACGAAGATATCATTGGGCGTCACAGAGGGGCGAAACCATCCGGTAACACCGGCTCGGTCGCTTGAAGACCTAGCCGGTCAGTTTCAATATATACGAGTTGACCGCCGCCATCTTATTGGTCAGTATTAAAATGCCCATTGCCAGCAGTAGTACCCCGCTTACTATATTTACCGCGCGATAATTCCTTTTTATCCAGCCGAACGCGTTGAGCGCCGTGTTGAAGAAGAGCGCCGTCGCGATAAACGGAATACCCAGGCCGAGGGCGTAGACGCTCAAGAGTACCGCTCCCTGACTAACGTTGTCGCCGGTCGCGGCCACCATGAATATCGAGCCGAGCACCGGGCCGACACACGGTGTCCAGGCGAAACCAAAGGCCATGCCCAGCGGCAGCGCCCCCCATAGACTCCGTTGGCGCGTGGTCTTTGATTGAAAACGCTTGGTGTTGTAGAGCTGCGGTATTTTAATGATATCCATTGTGAACAAGGCGAACAGGATAATGGTGATACCGGCCACTTTTGTCATAATCGATTGATAGTTCGTCAAGGAAACGCCTACCAGGCCGGCCGATACGCCCAGACCGACGAATATCGTCGCAAAGCCGGCCACAAACAAGAGGGTGGCGAATAGGATTTTGAACCGTTCCCGGCCGCTCGATTCGCCGAGGCGGTCGACGGAGATTCCCGATATAAAGGAGAGGTACCCTGGGATGAGCGGCAAAATACAGGGTGATAAGAACGATATAATGCCCGCTGTAAACGCTATAAGTATTCCAATGTCGGGACTGCCGCCCATATATACCCCCTACCGGTATCTGTGTTCCGCAATCATTTTATCACAAGAATATCGGAAGTGAAGAGATTTTTCATACAAAAGGTGTGTTTAATATTGGCAAACTGACAAATAAAGGATATACTACAAAGCATAGTAAATCGTTTTACGTTTTCTTGAGAGGCTTTTATGAAGCGGTTCAAGCTGGGAAGTTTTCGACCGGCCGAGTCGGGTGTGAGAAAGATGCTCGGTGACCTTGAGGCCGACATAATGGAGCTTGTATGGGAGAAAGACCCGGCAAGCGTAAGGGAGATCCACGGTATCCTTGAGAGAGACCGCGAAATAGCTTATACGACCGTAATGACGGTAATGAGCCGCTTGGCCGAGAAAAACATCCTATTTCAAGAGCGCAACGGAAAGCAATATCTCTATAGGGCGCTCCTTAGCAAAGAAGAGTTCAACCAGACCATGTTCGCCTCGGTATTCAACGGTTTCCATGAAGACCTCGGAAAGCAAGCTTTAAGTTTTTTTGTCGAGAACATCACCGAAGACACAGCGACCCTCGACGAGCTTGAGCGCCTGATTAAGCAGAAGAGAAGTCGGATAGAGGAATGACCAAGACGCCCTCGCGAAATACGCGCATCAGTATAATCGGCCTTCTCGTATTGGGGTTTGCGGCTATTGGGGCAATCGGCTACAACATCGACCGGTGGCTCGCGAACGGCGTTGCCGTCAAGCGTATCGCCGAGACGTGCGCGGGTTTCGGGACAGAATGCAAAGACGCGTATATATCCATCGCTCAAATTATAGGAAGCCCGCGGAACCTTTTGGTAAGTTTGGCTATCGTGGCGCTCGGCGCGGCGCTGGTAAAAGCTGTGCTTGTGCTCGCTTCAGCCCGAAGGATGGCGGCGCGTTATGAGCGCAACGGAGAGGAATCGCCGCGTCTTAAGCGTCTCCTATTAGGGCTGAACGCCGAAGAGATGAGGGTTCGGATAGCCGACGACGAGTCTGTGGCGGCGTTTACGCACGGTCTGCTGGCCCCTTCTATATGTATCTCTAAAGGGCTTATCGACAAATTAAGAGATGATGAGCTGACGGCGCTGCTCGCCCACGAAATCGGCCACGTTCGGCGTCGCGATAACCTCGCGATCTTCGCCGCGATCTTCATCCGTGATTTTCTCTGGCCTCTCCCGATAAGCCACTACTTGCTCGGCCTGTTCGTTCGCGAGAAGGAATACGCCGCCGACGACTTCGCGGTCGAGCTTACCGCAAAACCGGTCGAGCTGGCCGAGGCTATCGTCTCTGTGGCCAGGGTTACCCGCGGCGTGACGTTCTCGCCGGCGTACGCGACGTTTTTCTCCGGGAGAGCGTCGGCTAAAGACCGTGTTCAACGTCTTCTCGACCCGAAGATAAAAGCGCGCCCCTCTATCTCCGGGTTGATGCTGAGCATCGTCGCAAGCGCAACCATTGTGCTGATCGTTGCGGGCTTTGCATATGCGCAGCCGGCGATAGACGCAAATGCGGTCGGTGGTTGCTGTAAGGGACCGGACTGCGTGGCTAAGAACCACGGATGTTGCAAGTAGTGAAAATTTTTTATGTTTAACTACTATGGGCCGTAGTAGATGTGTTAAGATAGACTTGCTCGTGTGCCCGGTTTATTTTTGACGCGGACATGGGTATCAGGCCAAGGCATTGCCGGCCGATTAGATATAAAAAGATTTAGAGAGGTGATTAGTTGTGGATAAGAAGAACGCTAATGAGAGGCTTAAAGGCAAGCGCGCACACTTTGTCGAGCCGAAGAATAAGAAACCGGCGCTTCTATACGTCGTGCTGAGCGTCGCGGTTGTAGCTATCGTGGGTTTCATAGTCGCCTATGCAAACTCGGGCAAGACGCCGGGTTCGGTGCAACCGACAGCCGCCGAGGCAAAATATATCGGCAGGTATTTGCCGTCCGATTTTAAACCGGAGAAACTGACCGAGCCGGTCGTTTACGACCGCCGGATAGACATGGTTCCGGTTATTCCCGAGGTTAAGGACGGCAAAGTAATAATCAAAGCGGGAGACGTCATCGTCGACCGCATCGTATCTTTTGAGTATCTTCGGCCGAAGGACGGCCAATCAATCTCGATGATGGCTTACATCAAGCCCTCGGGCGAACTCTTTACCGGAGTAAGTTATTGCCCGCCTTGTCAGGCCAAGTATCATCATTTTGAGGCCGACGGGACGCTGACGTGTAATGCTTGCGGCACCAAACGCGACCCTGAGACCGAAGCCGGCATCTCCGGCTCATGTAAGCTATATCCGGCCGATGCGATTGCGCACGAACTTGTCGGTAAAAACATCGAGCTGGCCGAGGCCGACCTGGCCGACTGGGAGCCGCAGCCGCTCGACAGGCCGGTCGGCGATGAATAATAGTCTATCGCGAATCGGTCTTACGGCATAAAAAAGTGACGATGGAATTAGCGGAGTTTATGTATGCCAACGCGTAAGGAGGCCCCTATGGACGAGAGCAGGATCGAAGAGGCAAAGAGCGAAGCGGACGAGGTGAGCCCCAGGCAAGACACCAAGAGCCGGGCCCTCAAGTATGTGGTGATTTGGGTCGCGGTTGTCGCGCTCTTTCTCGTGTTCAACAATGTCATAAAATCGGTTGCTTCGAACCAGGCAGCCGCGTTCGAACCGGGCTCTTGCGGCGGCGGTAGCTGTGGCGATAGTTGCGGTTCTTCGGCCGCACAGGTTGCCCCCGGCGGTTCGCAGGCCGCCTCGACGGAGCTTGCCGCGATAGAGAAGGCCGCTATGGATTACTATGCCGAGAGAACGGGCGACCGTGAGGTCACCGCCGAGGCCGAAAGCTTAGGATGTCATTACGAGATTACGATTAAGAAGGACGGCAAAGCAGTCACCGAACTTTCTTTTAGAAACGGCGAGTTCTCAGAGACGTTGTTTCCAGTGCGTCCTAAGTAATCGTCGCCCGCCCGAGGGGCGCGCGCTCGCGCTATCGGAAGCACTTGTGGTGCGCCCGCCCGAGGGGCGCGTTGCAAGCGGGCAATAAACGGGGCGTGGGGCTCAAAACCCCGGCGTCAACGATGAGTGTTTAAGATAAAGATTAAGAGTTAATGTAAAGGTGAATTTTGTGAGGCTCTACCACATAACGTGGAAGAATATAAAGACGCACCCCGCGAAGGTCGCGCTTTTGGTGGCCGGGCTCGCGGTCGGCGTAGCGGTCATCGTCGGATTATACACGGTCTCCAGAGCCATGCATATGGACCTGCAGGACAAAATCGACGAGTACGGAGCGAATATGGTCATTACGCCCAAGAGCGAGAGCTTGCCCCTCACATACGCGGGTGTGACCGTCGGCGGCTTGCAGTACGGCTCGCACTCGCTCACCGAGAAAGACCTCGAAAAGATCCGCACCATAGAGGAGAGCGCCAACGTAAAGGTCGTCTCGCCGAAACTCCTCGGCATAGTCGAGGTAAACGGGTCGAAGACGATGCTCGCCGGGGTTCGCTTCAAAGATGAGTTCGATCTTAAGAAGTGGTGGGAGATAAAGCAGGGCGTTCGTCCCGCCAACGACCGCGAGATCTTACTCGGCGGTAAAGCGGCGCGCAGACTCGGGGCAGGCGCCGGGGATAGCTTAAACATCTCCGGCGAAGAGTTTCGGGTCGCCGGTGTACTCGGACAGGTCGGCACGGAAGAAGACGAACTAATATTTATAGGCATGAAGCAGGCCCAGGCTATCCTTGAGCGGCCGGGCGAGGTCAGCTTCGCGGAGGTCTCGGCGTGGTGCAAAGATTGTCCCATTGATGACATAGTCGAGCAGGTAAGGGAGAAATTGCCGGGAGCCAAAGTCGCGGCGGTGCGCCAAGCCGCCGAGACGCGCGATGCCGTCATCGGCCAATTCAGCCTCTTCAGCCTGATACTCTCGGTGACGATGGGTATCGTTGCCGCGCTCGTAGTCTTTACGAACACGTTGAGCGCGGTTCGGGAGCGGCGCCGGGAAATAGGGGTCTTTCGCGCGGTCGGCTACCGCCGGTCTCACATCGCCCTCATAGTGCTCTTAGAATCGGCCATAGTCGGACTGGTCGCCGGAGTCGGCGGGTATCTCGCCGGTTTTTCGGCGTCGGGCTATATCGCGCCGATCGCCACCGGTATGGACGTCGGTGTCGTCTTCGACCCTATCGTCCCGGCTATTGCCATCGGCGGCGTAGTCGTTCTATCGTTGTTGGCAGGCGTGTATCCGGCGACAGTCGCCGCCCGCCTCGACCCGTCCGAGGCGTTAAACTCTATAACATAGGATGTTCTGATGAGATTACATACGATTGCTTTTAAGAATCTCGCGCGACGAAAAGGGAAGGCGACGCTGGTCGTCGTCGGGTTGGCCGTCGGTATCGCGACGATGGTCTCTATCGTCACCTTGATGCTCGCTTTCGAAAAGAGCATCGACACCCAGCTCGACGCGTACGGCTTCAATATCGTGGTTTACCCCGCCTCTTCGAGCCTCTCGCTAAATTACGGCGGCATGAATATCTCGGGCGTCGACACGTTCGAGGTCGAAACCTTGACCGAAGCGGACCTCGGGAAAGCGCGCCGGATTCGGAGTGCGGATCATATTATGGCCATATCGCCCAAGGTCTTACAGGCGATCGAGGTCAAGAATAAGAAGGCGCTCCTTGTCGGGGTCGATTTCGACGAGGAGTTTCAGGTTAAGAAGTGGTGGAAGGTCACGGGGCACAAACCTTCGTCGAAAGACCAGGTCATTCTCGGTTCGGATGCCGCAAAGAGCCTCCGCCTAAAAGTGGGCGATTCGGTGAAAATCGGCTCACAGACCTTTAAGGTGGCGGGTATTTTACATGAGACCGGAAGCCAAGATGACGGCCTGGTCTTTAGCGATATCGAATTGGCGCAGTCGCTCTTTGGCCGCGGTCAAGAGTTGAGCCTCATTGAAATATCGGCGCGGCGAAGCGACCAAATCGACACCGTCGTGGCCGAGTTGGAGAAGGCGCTTCCGGGTGCCGAGGTCTCCTCAATCAAGCAGGCGGTCAAATATCGGGAAGAGGCGATGGGCTCACTCGTCAGATTCGGGTTGATGGTGACGGCGATTATCATAATGATAAGCGGGTTTATAGTCTTTGTGACGATGACCTCATCGGTAAACGAACGCAAGCAAGAGATAGGCGTATTTCGGGCGATGGGGTACCGGAAGTCGAGCGTTGCCCGGATAATTCTAACCGAGGCGCTGGCGGTCAGCGTTGTCGGCGGTATTGTCGGCTATATTGTCGGTTTCGGCGCCACATACGCGTTGCCGCGGTTCGTGCGAGGTATCGAACTGCGGGTCGAGGCCGGTTCGTCGGTCTTTTTATTGGCGCTCGCGATAGCGGTCTTCGTCGGACTCGTCTCGAGCGCGATGCCGGCGCGCCGCGCGGCGAACATGGATCCGTCCGACGCGCTCAAAAGTCTTTAGGGGTAGATTTCTTTCATAGGAGGTTTTATTAATGTCGCTGGTGATAGCGAACGGGGTCTGCAAGTATTATGGGAACGATGAGGAGACGAGAGTCCATGCGTTGCGGCACGTCGATTTTACAATCGAGCCGGGCGAGTATATCGCGGTCATGGGCCCATCGGGGAGCGGAAAGAGCACGTTGCTGGCGATCTTGGGTGCGATGAACCCGCCGAGTGAGGGCGCGCTCCTCGTCGACGGTATCGACGTCTACGCGCTATCGCAGGAGAAACGGGCCGATTTCAGGCGCGAATACTTGGGATTCGTCTTTCAGCAGCCACAGCTCATACCGTATCTTACGGCGCTCGAAAACGTGATGCTGCCGTTGGTCGTGTCCGACGTCAAGGACAAGAAAGGGCGGGCGGCTCGGATGCTCGAAAAAGTCGGCCTCGGGGACAAAGCAAGACGGTTGCCGTCGGAGCTTTCCGGAGGCGAGCAAAGCCGTGTCGCCATCGCGCGCGCTATCGTAAACGACCCGCCTATGCTCCTCGCCGACGAGCCGACGGGCAGTCTCGACAGCAAGACCGGTTCCGAGATTCTCGACCTCTTTCAAGCCTTGCACGCGGACGGCCAAACCATAATAATGGTCACGCACAATCCCGACTCGATTCGCGATACCGGTCGTTTGATAGAGTTGAGAGATGGTGTCATAGTGAGTGACGCGGCGACCGGGGCGGTGTTGCGCGCTCCAAGCGGAGTCGGCACAGGCGACCGCGACGCAGTTTAGCTCACAATCGGCGCCCATGTGGTATAGAGACCGGCCCGCTGCCGGCCGTTCGGTAGAGTTGACGAGGGTGCCGAAGCGGTTAGGTCTTTACAAAACGCTGGATTACATCCATCAGTTCCTGTATGGCCGAGTCTTCGTCCTCGCTCGACATGGCCTCTCGCACACAGCCTTTGATGTGGTCGTCAAGGATGATTAGTCCTACTCGCTGAGTCGCGCCGAGAACCGACGATATCTGGACCAGAATGTCGACGCAATACTTTTCGTCGTTTACCATCCGCTGGATACCGCGGAGTTGCCCCTCAATACGCTTAAGTCTTGATAAAATCTTTTCTTTGTCGGCTGTATATGAAGTCATTTCTCCACCTCATTCGACCTCGCCTAGATACGTATACCCCTATTATCTTAGGATGTTGTGAAAGTGTCAACAATCCATATAAATCCACCTCGCTATATGGCTGACGATTTGACTTGGCAAGTTCGCAAATGATAACTTTGTACATATAGGGGGCAAGGGTATATGTCGCCGGTTTTTTTTCGATGAGCGCTCTCATCGATTGGATGCGTATCATAAGAGGAATATCGATTCGGCGCGTAGAAACACGCTCTATCTTAGATAAGAATAGAAGATAAGAATAGAAGGTGAAGTCGTGGAGACGATAAAAGTGATTCTTCCCGTCACGGGCATGACCTGAGCGTCGTGCGTGCGCCGCGTGGAAACGGCGCTCCGGAAAGTAGACGGTGTAATAGGTGTAAACGTCAGCCTGGCGAGCCGGAAGGCGACTGTCGAGATCGATAAGGACAAAGTCTCGGTCGGCGACCTTTTGGCGGCAATCAAAGAAGCGGGCTATGAAGTCGAAGCCGAAGAGACGGCCATCCCCATCGGTTTGATGACGTGCGCTTCGTGCGTGCGCCGCGTGGAGCAAGCGCTCCTCGCGGTAGAGGGAGTATTGTCCGCCAATGTCAACCTGGCTACCGAAAAGGGAACCGTCGCGTATATTCCGTCGGTCGCGACCCCGCGGCAACTCAGGAAGGCGATAATCGATGCGGGCTATGAGGTGCGGGAGACGGACGACGCGGCGGAGGCGCTTAAGCCGCGGAGTGAAGCCGAAGAGATAAAGCCTCGCTTGACCATCGCAGCGGCGCTCACCGTTATAGTGATGATAGGCAGCATGCACGACCTTATCCCCGCGCTGATGATGGTCCCGGACAAAACGAGATTTTTGATACTTTTAGCTCTGGCAACTCCGGTACAGTTCTGGGCGGGCCGGCGTTTCTACCGCGGGGCGTACCTTACGGCCAAACACGGCGCCACCGACATGAACACGCTTGTCGCGGTCGGAACGACCGCCGCGTACCTCTACAGTGTCGCGGTAACGTTTACCCCCGGGCTTTTCGAGGCCCAGGGGATCATGCCCGCGGTCTACTTCGATACCTCCACAACGATTATCACCCTCATCCTCTTCGGACGCTATCTTGAGGCAAGAGCAAAGGGAAGGGCTTCGGACGCTATAAAGAAACTCCTCGGGCTCCAGGCGAAAACCGGCCGCGTAGTCCGGGATGGCCGGGAGGTCGATATAGCCATCGACGCAATCGTCGCCGGCGATATCGTGCTGGTTCGACCCGGAGAGAAAATCCCGGTCGACGGTATCGTGGTCGACGGCTATTCGTCGATAGACGAGTCGATGATAACCGGTGAGAGTATCCCGGTCGAAAAGCGCGCCGGCGATGAGGTGATAGGCGCGACCATAAACAGGACCGGGGCATTCAAATTCAAGGCGACCAAAGTCGGCAGCGAGACCGCCTTGGCGCAAATAGTAAAACTCGTCGAGGAAGCGCAGGGCTCCAAAGCCCCCATCCAGCGTCTCGCCGACATCGTAGCGAGTTATTTTGTGCCGACGGTCATTACTATCGCGGTGCTGACGTTTGTCGTCTGGTACGTCTTTGGCCCGAAACCGGCCTTTACGTTAGCTTTACTAAACTTTGTCGCCGTGTTGATTATAGCTTGCCCGTGCGCGCTGGGGCTGGCCACGCCGACGGCCATCATGGTCGGCACCGGCCAGGGCGCGCAGAACGGCATCCTTATCCGTGACGCGCAGGCGCTTGAGAACGCGCACAAGATAAACGCTATCGTTCTGGATAAAACAGGCACTTTGACGCAGGGCAAACCGGTCTTAACCGATATTGTCGCGGCGGTCGGCTTTAGCGACGAAGATATTTTACGGTTTGCCGCATCCGCGGAGCGCGGTTCCGAACACCCGCTCGGTGAAGCGATAGTCGCCCGCGCCAAAGAACGAGCGCTCACCCTGGGAGAGCCGCAAGATTTCGAGTCGTTCACCGGCCGAGGCATCGGCGCTACCATCGACGGGCGCCGTGTGATGTTGGGCAACGCCCGCCTAATGGACGAGCGCGATATCGCGCTCAACGACTTGGACGGGGTCGCCGCGACGCTTTCCACCGAGGGCAAGACGCCCATGTATATCTCGGTCGACACGGAGGCGGTCGGCATAGTCGCCGTCGCCGACGTTTTAAAGGGGAACTCGAAGGCCGCCGTTGGGCGACTTAAGGACATGGGGCTCGAAGTAATTATGATAACCGGCGACAATGAGCGGACAGCCAAGGCTATCGCGAGCCAAGTCGGCATCGCCCGCGTCTTCGCGGAGGTGCTCCCGGCCGACAAAGCTCGTCAGATAAAGCGTCTCCAGGATGAGGGGCGGGTCGTTGCTATGGTGGGCGACGGCATCAACGACGCGCCGGCGCTCGCGCAGGCGAACATCGGTATCGCGATAGGTACCGGCACCGACGTCGCAATCGAAGCATCCGATATCACGCTGATCAGCGGCGACCTCCAAGGCCTGGTGACCTCGATCGCGCTCAGCCGGAAAACGCTCAAGACCATCTACCAGAACCTGTTCTGGGCGTTCTTCTATAATATAATGCTGATACCCGTGGCGGCCGGTGTTCTCTACCCGTTCTTCGGGATTAGCCTAAATCCGATGTATGCGGCCGCGGCGATGGCTTTAAGCTCGGTCTCGGTGGTATCGAATTCGTTGAGGCTGCGCAGGTTCAAGGCGCCGCAGCTCACAGCCTCGATTTAAGTAGCCGGGTGTAAAAGAGCCTCAAAAAGGTTATCATTTAGCCAGGAGAGATTTTGGGTCGCGGTTGTCGGGCCTTGCCGGCAATCGGGCGGGGTTAATGTATGGGTATAGAGCTATTTAGAATCGCACAGATATCGGACCTCCATTGCGGCGACAGCCGCTTTGAGGAGAGCCTCATGCTCAGTGCTGTCCAGGAGATAAACGAGGTCGAGCCGAATGTCGTGGTCGTCTGTGGCGACCTGACGACCGCGGGCTATTTGGACGAGTTCGAGCGGGCGCAAAATTATATCGACATGCTGCGCTGCCCCGTCAAGATAATCGTCGCCGGCAATCACGACCACCGCAATCTCGGTTACCTCCACTTCGAAAACATCTTCGGCACCCGCTACAAGACCTACGACCTCCAATTCGGGATGGCGTCGCAGGATGGTTTAGACGAACGGATAAAGTTCGTCGCCGTCGATTCATGCAAGCCCGACCTCAACGACGGCGAGATAGGCCGCGAGCATTACGATTGGCTTAAGGAGGAATTCGCCGTCGAGAGCACTTTTAAGGTCTTCATCCTCCATCACCACCTGGTAAGCGTGCCCGGAACCGGTCGCGAGCGAAATATCGTATGGGATGCCGGCGATGTTCTGGCGCGCCTGCGCGGCGCCGGCGTAAACCTGGTCTTTTGCGGTCACAAGCACGTGCCGTACGTGTGGTCGGTATCGAACATGCTTCTTATAAACAGCGGCACCGCCTCGACCTATCGAACCCGCGGCTTTACGGAACCCTCCTATAATATCGTCGAGATATTCTCCGGCGATGTGGTGGTCAAGACAAAAGTCCCCGGTGAGGATTTTACCCAGGAATGGAGTTTTCCGCGATACCCCGTCTTTTAACGAAGGAACCGCGGGCCGGTTGGAGAACTTAACATTTAACTCTAACAGCGTGATTGAAAAGGGTGGTGTTTGTATGCGCTCGCGAACCGCGGCAATCGGAGTCGATATCGGCGGCACAAAGATCGCCGCGGCGACCGTCGACCGGCGGGGAAAGATCGTCTTATCGCGCACGATCCCCACGCCACTCCAATCGAGCGAAGTCGCGATCGATGCGATTACCCGGCTCATAGAGACCGTCAAGACAGCTTCGTCCGGGAGAGTCGAACCGGTGGGCATCGGCATCGCCGCGGCGGGTACCGTCGACTGGGCGCGCGGGGCTATCGTGCAATCGCCGAACCTTCCTTTTAGCGACATAAAGCTTCGCGCGATAATCGAAAAGAGCTGCGGGCTGCCGACAGTCCTCGACAACGACGCGAATCTCGCGACCTTTGGCGAGAAGCACTATGGGACGGCGCGTGACGCCAACCATATCGTCGGCCTGACACTCGGCACCGGCATCGGCTCGGGCATTATCTGCGATGGGCGTCTCTACCGGGGGGCGACCGGCAGCGCCGCTGAGCTGGGGCACATGGTAATCTCTGCGTCAGGTCCCAGATGCACTTGCGGCTCGTACGGGTGTTTCGAGGAGATGGCGTCCGGAAGAGCGCTCGTTCGCTTTGCAAGAGCGCGGCTCGTGCTCGACGGGGGCGGTCTCATCGGCGAGATGGCCGGCGGTGACCCGGCGCGGGTAACCGGCCCGATGGTGACCGAGGCGGCCCGCCAGGGCGACGTCGCGGCCAACGAGGTCTTCGCCGAGGTCGGTTTCTGGCTCGGAATCGGCATCAACAATATTATCAACATCTTCAACCCGGAAATCGTAGTCATCGACGGCGGCATGGCCGAAGTCGGCGAGCTGGTGCTCGCACCGGCTAGAGCCGTAGTGGCCGAACGAACCCTTAGCCCGAATAAGTATGTCGCCAAAATCGTCCGGGGCCAACTCGGAAACCAGGCCGGGATGCTCGGTGCGGCCGCCCTCGTATTCGAGACCTTCGATGCCGGGTAGCCCTAATCAGAAGCTCAGGCCTTCTCTTTGCGCTTAATGGCAGATCAACCGTTCGCACAAATAGTCACAAATCCCTTATTAAGCGGGCATTTCTAGTTTTCCGACGGCCCGAAGCGGGTAAATCATCGTTATAGTGGCGAAAGGGGATAAAATGGGTTCAAAGACGGTCAAAAAAACAACGGGTAAGCCGGCCGAAGTGCCTGTCGAAGGCCTTCGACAGGTCTGCGACGCGAGTATCTTTAAGTTTAGCTCTACCGACGAGGTCGAGCCGCTCGAGGGAACGGTCGGGCAAGCGAGAGCGCTCGAAGCGATAGAGTTCGGCTTAGGCATCAAGACAAAAGGTTTTAACCTTTATGCCTCGGGCCCCCTCGGGGTGGGCAAGACCTCGACTATCAAAGCGTATATTCAAAAGCGGGCCAAGGAGGAGCCCGTCCCCGACGACTGGTGTTATGTCAACAATTTTGTCGACCCCGACCGCCCGTTGGCGATATCGCTTCCCGCCGGTCACAGCAGGGAATTCGCCAAACATATGGATGAGCTTATCGAGAGCGCGCGGGAAGAGATTCCCAAAGCCTTCGAGGGCAAAGAGTATGAGGAGCGCAAATCGCGCATCTCGAATGATTTCGAAGCCGCAAAGGAGAAAGGCTTCGGCGAGATAGAGAAGAAAGCGGAGGAGCGCGGATTCGCGGTCGACATAACTCCCTCGGGCATCGCCACGCTTCCGTTGAGAAAAGGGAGACCTTTGCGGAGAGAAGAGTTCGGTCTCCTCCCCGAGGAGGAGCGAAAAGAGATTCAAACGGCGGCGGAGGGGTTACAATCCGAGATTAACGAGGTCTTAGGTCGCATACGGCGCACCGAAAAGGAAGCCAAGCAGAGAGTCCAGGAGTTGGATAAAGAAACTTCGCTCTTTGCGATAGGCCACTTGCTCCAGGATTTGCGCGATAACTATAAAGACCACGCCAAAGTCATCGCTTATTTGGAGCAGATAGAGAAGGATATCATCGATAACCTTAACGATTTTCGCGTCACCGAAAAACCGTTGGCGGTTATGCCCGGCCTCGAGGCGTTCCAGAAGCAGCCGACCTTCGACCGGTACAAAGTAAATGTCGTCGTCGACAACGGCGAACTCGAGGGCGCACCGGTCGATTTCGAGCTTAACCCTTCTTACTATAATCTGACCGGTAAAACCGAGTATAAGGCGACCTTTGGCGCGATGAGCACCGACTTTACATTGATAAAAGCGGGCGCGTTTCACCGGGCGAACGGCGGTTATTTGCTCGTGAACATACTGGACCTGCTGATGAGCCCGCTCGCCTGGGATATGCTAAAACGCGCGCTCCACAGCGAGGAGATACGAATCGAGCTTATGGGCGAACAGTTTAGGGCGATTCCGGCTTCGACCATCAAGCCGGAGCCTATTCCTCTCAATGTCAAAGTGGTCTTGGTCGGCAGCCCGCGCATATATATGCTCCTCTACCAGATGGATGAGGATTTCCGGGAACTCTTCAAGGTAAAAGCCGACTTCAATATAGAGATGGACCGCACCGACGAGCACATGCTCAGTTACGCGAGCTTTGTCGGCAGCAGGGTTCGGGAGGCGAAGCTCAAGCCGTTCGACCCGTCGGGGGTCGCGAAAATCGTCGAATACGGCTCTTGGCTCGCGGGCGACCAGAAGAAGCTCTCGACCCGTTTTATGGACATCGGCGATATCGCCAGCGAGGCGAGTTATTGGGCGACAGCGGACAACGGCTCGGCGGTCGTCAACGCCGGGCATGTGGACAGGGCGGTCGAGCATAAGCGGTTCCGGTCAAATATGATAGAGGCGAAGACGCAGGAGCTGATCGATAGGGATATCGTGATGATTAAGACCGAGGGTGAAGTCGTCGGGCAGATCAACGCGCTCTCCATCATAAGTCTGGGCGATTACTATTTCGGTCGGCCCTCCCGGATTACCGGTAAGGTCCATCTAGGCAAACGCGGCGTCGTCGATATCGAGCGCGAGATATCGATGAGCGGGCCGAGCCACAGCAAGGGCGTTCTCATTCTCGCGAACTATCTCGCCGGCATGTACGCGACGGACAAACCGCTGTCGATGTCGGCGAGTATCACGTTCGAGCAGAGCTACGAAGGCGTCGACGGCGACAGCGCGTCGAGCACCGAACTCTACACGATTCTTTCGGCGCTCTCCGGCCTGCCCATCAAGCAGAACATGGCGGTTACGGGCTCGGTCAATCAGCACGGGGAAATTCAACCGATCGGCGGGGTCAACCGCAAGATAGAAGGGTTCTTCGATGTCTGCCGGGCGCGTGGGCTCACGGGGGAGCAGGGCGTCCTCATACCCGTGCAAAATCTCGACAACCTTATGCTCAAGAACGAGGTCTTGGAGGCGGTGGAGGCGGGACGGTTTCATATTTACCCGGTGCGCACGATAGACGAGGGAATCGAGATCCTTACCGGGGTCGAGGCCGGCCTGAGAGCCGAAGGCGGCGCCTTTCCCGAAGGCACCGTCCACTACCTGGCGAACGAGCGACTAAAAGAGATGGCCGAAAAACTGAAAGCCTATGAGTTCGGCGCGGCGCATACGGCGGGCGAAGCTGCGAGCGGACAGGAAGCCGCCGAGGCGGTCGGCAAAGATTGAGCTAAGGCCGAGTATCTCGGCACGGTTGGCGACGATGACATTGTTGTGCAATAATCGTTCACATAATAAGCCTTTGCTTGTGTAGTTATCGAGCAGCCTTCACTGTATCGTCGTCGATTTAATAATTTGAGGTGGTCTATGTCGAAAGTATATTTGAGCCGATTTTCCGGGAAGCATAAGAGTTGGCTTACCAAGACCGAGGAACTCTTCGAGCGGGCCGGTTTCGCGTCGCTTATTTCACCCGGCGAGATCGTCGCCGTCAAGGTCCATTTTGGAGAGCGAGGCAACACGGCTTTTCTGTCGCCGCTATATGTCAGGCGCATCGTCGACAAGGTCAAAGCGGCGGGCGGCAAACCGTTTATCACAGACGCCAATACGTTGTATGTGGGCACGCGTTCTAACGCGGTCGACCATCTTACGACCGCGTTAGAAAACGGTTTTAGCTATGCGACGGTCGGCGCGCCGCTTGTCATAGCCGACGGCCTCAATGGAAAGGACTATGCCGCCGTTGAAATCGACGGCAAACATTTCAAAGAAGCCAAGTTGGGGAGCGCGGTCGTCCACGCGGACGCCATGATCGTGCTGACTCACTTTAAAGGGCATGAGTTGACCGGCTTCGGCGGAGCGCTCAAGAATGTCGGAATGGGGTTAGGCTGTCGCAGCGCGAAACAGATGATGCACTCCGATGTTTTGCCCAAGGTCGACGAGGAGACTTGCACCGCGTGCGGGGATTGCGTCGAGTGGTGCCCCACCGGAGCCATCGCCGTAACCGACACGGCAAAGATAGATTCGGCGATGTGTATCGGTTGCGGGGAATGTACGGTGACCTGCTCGTTTGGAGCAATCATGGTCAACTGGAAGACCGAGCCGCGTACCATTCAAGAGAAGATCGTCGAGTACGTCTGGGCGGCGGTAAAAGATAAACCCGGTAAAGTCGGATACGTTAATTTTGTTATGGATGTGAGCCCGGATTGCGACTGCTGGGGCTGGAACGACACACCGATAGTCCCCGATATCGGCGTCGCGGCGTCGCTCGACCCTATCGCGATAGACCAAGCCTGCGCCGACCTGGTCAACGATACGTTGGGAATCGCGGGCCGGCTCACGCGCGCCGACGACCCCGACAAATTCGGGCGTATCAGCGGTATTGATTGGCGTCCGCAGCTTGCGTATGGCGAGGAAATCGGGCTCGGCACGCGCGCCTACGAGCTGGTAACGCTAGAGTAAAATGCCTGCTAGGCAGCGAATATAATAAAGTTAAGCGTATTACTAAAGTATTAAGGAGACGCACCTCCGGCCGGCGCCAAGGAGGGGATAGGCTCAGGCTTGACCAATATCCACTGCAGTCATCGCGTTTAAGGGGTTGAAGAGAGTGGAGTACGGAAAGCTTCTGTCACGCGCCGCCGGATTGGTCCGGCGTAACAAGACAATATGGTTGTTCGGTGTTTTTCTGAGCCTCTCCGGCGGTGCCGGCAACTTCGTCAACTTTACCGCCGATGAGCGGGATATCGAGCTGGTTCAAGAGCGTATCGATTCTTTTGCGGGCAGCCTGACCGCGGAGACGCTCATCATGCTTTTCGCCGGATTGGTCGCTCTCATAGTCTTTAGCGTCGCCGTCTATATAATCGTCACCGGCGCGCTCATCGGGCTGGCGGGGGACGCGGCGGCGGGAAAGCGAGCGCGTTTCGGCCGCGGTCTCGGCGTCGGCATCCGCAAGGCTATCCCGGTTCTCGGCGCCGCGCTGCTCCTTTGGGTTCCTTTTATGCTTATACTTACGATAGTCGCCATAGCCGATATCTACCTCTTCATGACCGTAACGCAAAATACCGCCGCCTCCACCACCACAGTCGTTATTTTGGTCTTCGCCACCGCATTAGCCATACTTATCTTCATCGCTTTGGGAATCGCACTCGCCATCATAGGCCGCTTCGCCAACCGCTTCATCGTAATCGATGGGACGCGGGCTTTTGCCGCGGTCAAGCAAGCGTCGTCGCTCTTCAGGCGCGAACTGGGCTCGGCGATTTTGACTTGGCTCATCATCTTCGGCCTCACGGTCGTCTTTATCGCCTTTGCGGGAGGACTGGGCGCGCTTATAATACTCGCGGTCAAGGCGCTTTTCGGGACGAGCCTCGTCGTCGCCCTGTCGGTCGCCGCGGTCCTTTTCTTGGCGGCTCTAATCCCATACGGCTTTTTCGAAGCCTTTGGGAGCACCTTCTGGACGCTGGCGTTCCTTGCGTTGCGTGGGCGGATAAGCGATAATCTGGGAACGGACGAGGCAGCGGCAGCGGCGTCGGATAATGCGCCTTAGAGTGCGTCGCCTATGAAGGAGTTATGGTGTCTGGGGAGAATGGAAAGCTCTATATCTGCGCAACACCCATAGGAAACCTCGAAGATATCACCCTCCGCGCGCTTCGCATTCTTAAGGAGGCCGACTACATCGCCGCCGAGGATACGCGGCACACACGCAAGCTCCTCAGCTACTATGACATACATACCAAATTGACCAGCTACCACGAGCACAACGAGGCGGCCAAAGCCGGCGCGCTCGTCGCTTTGATCGAGTCGGGCGCAACGGTCGCGCTCGTCTCGGATGCCGGCATGCCGGGCATTTCAGACCCCGGACACAAGCTTATCAAGCGTTGTATCGACAGAGGGATTGCGGTGGAGGCGGTTCCGGGCGCGTCCTCGCTTATCACCGCGCTCGTCATTTCGGGCCTACCTACCGATAGCTTTGTTTTTCAGGGGTTCATGCCGCGCAAAAAAGGGGAGCGCACCGCGCTCTTGGCCGAGCTGGCGGGGCAGAAGCGCACCGTGGTACTCTTCGAGTCACCCCGTCGCCTCAAAGCCACGCTCCGGGAAATCGCCGAGTTCGATGCCGACCGCGAAGTAGTCACGGCGCGGGAGCTGACCAAGAAATTCGAGCAAGTTCTCAGGGGTACGGCGGGCGAAATGCTCGAGCGCTTAGATGCGACCGAGATAAGGGGAGAGGTGGTTCTGTTGATAGCGCCGTCAAAAGAAAAACGTCCCCGAATATTGGAGGCCGATGGTTTAAGGTCCGCGGTTGTCGGTCTCATGAACGAAGGTATGCCAAAGAAGCAGGCGATTTTCGAGGTAGCTAAAGGTTTGGGTGTCGGCAAGCGTATAGTCTACGAGTCCGTTAAGGATATCCACACGTAGACTCTTGAGACAGGCCCATTGACGCTACATCCATGCTATATCGCAGGGCCGCCGGTTCTTCCTACCGGTTACTCCACTGTTGTCCGCTATACTTTTCGATCTATCAGAAGCTCCTTTTTGCAGTCTTGGCAGACATTTTTGCCTTTAAAAGTTTCGATCCGGGTGCCGCTTCCGCAAAAGACACAGACCGATTGATACTTGGATAAGACGATAGAATCACCGTCGACAAAGATCTCTAAGGGGTCCTTGATCTCTATGCCAAATGTTCGTCTTAGCTCCATGGGTATTACTATTCTTCCTAGTTCGTCTACACGCCTCACAATGCCGGTGGACTTCATGGTGTACCTCCTGCTGCTTTCCTTGACAAGTGGTTGCATCAATTATATGGTTGAGGAAAATTTGTGTCAACGCAGACTATTATAGAATTAAGTGAAATTTTTACAACAGGCGCGGGGAGATTTTAACTTGTCAAGGAAGGCTTTTTACGTAACGACGCCTATCTACTATGTTAATGATGTTCCCCATATCGGACACGGATATTCGACTATAATCGCGGACGTTATGGCTAGGTACAAGCGTTTTACCGGCTATGACGTGCTGTTTTTGACCGGCACCGACGAACACGGCCAGAAAGTAGAGAAGGCCGCGCGTGAAAAAGGGCTCTCTCCTCAAGAGCACTCCGATCGAATGGTCGAACCGTGGCAATCGTTATGGAAAAAGCTGAACATATCGTACGACGATTTTATAAGAACGACGCAGGAGCGACATATCGAGGTCGTACAAAGCATCTTCCAGGCGCTCTATGATAAAGGGGATATTTATAAGGGGCTGTATGAAGGCTGGTACTGTGTCCATGAAGAGACTTTTTATCCCGAAGCTCAACTTGTCGGCGGATGCTGTCCCGAATGCGGCCGCGAGGTCGAATGGCTGAAAGAGGAGAGCTATTATTTCAGGACCTCCAAATATCAGGAAGCTCTCCTGACGCATATCGAAAAGCATCCCGACTTCGTTCAGCCCGATTTTCGCCGCAACGAGGTTTTGAGTTTCATGGAGGGCGGCGTCCAAGACATATCGGTTTCGCGCACGACCTTTCAATGGGGCATACCCGTACCCTTCGATTCGAAGCACATCATATATGTCTGGTTCGACGCGCTAATCAACTACATTACCGGTAGCGGCTACCTCCAAGACGATGAGAAATATCGGAAATACTGGCCCGCGGACATCCATGTCATCGGCAAAGACATCATCCGCTTCCATGCGGTTATCTGGCCCATAATGCTGCTGGCGCTCGGCGTCGAGCTTCCCAAAAAAGTATTGGCCACCGGTTTCTGGACGCTCGGCGGCGAAAAGATCTCGAAATCCAAAGGCATTGTAGTCGACCCCAACGAGTTGATAGACGAGTTCGGAGAGGACACCATCCGTTATTTTCTCTTGCGCGAGATCGGCCTGGGGCTCGATGGTGAGTTCACCAAAGACGCCGTCGTGCGCAGGATCAACGGCGACCTCGCCAACGACCTCGGCAACCTCGTCCACCGCACGGTGGCGATGATGATGAAATACTTCGAGGGAGCGATTCCCGAGGCGGGGGAGGTAGGCCCGATCGACGCGGATTTAAAAAACGAAGCGCTCGGTCTAGCCGATGCCGTCGGGGAAGCGATGGATAGGATTGATATTCGAGAGGCGCTTGTGCGGATATGGAAGGTAGTCGGCAAAGCCAATAAATATATCGATGAAGCGGCCCCTTGGGCGCTGGCTAGAGAAGGACAGGCCGAGCGGCTCGCAACCGTGATGCGCACGCTCCTGGAGAGTATTCGTATCGTCGCACTCAACCTAACTCCGGTGATGCCGAAGACCGCCGCTCAGATATGGAGCCGGCTCGGGCAGGAGGGCTTCGAGGAACTCTCTTTCGAGGACGCTAAGAGCTGGGACGGTCTAGCCTCCGGCACATCGGTCAAGAAAGCGCCGCCGCTCTTTCCTCGAATCGAGATAGAAGAAGACGCATAAACTCTTGCCAAGTTGGATAGTATTGTGGTGTAGTTGTTGCTCTGAGGGTTACTTTTATGTGTGAGATCGGAGGCCGATGGGTAATAAAAGAGGCGGTTTGACCGATAGCCATGCGCATTTGGATTTCTATGGCTCAGAGCCTAAGATAGAAAAAGTATTGGCGCGCGCGGCCGAGAACGGTGTAACCGGTATAATCACGATTGCGGATAGTCTTGAGAGCAGCTATAGGGTCGTCGAGCTGGCCCGGAAGTACAGTGAGGTATACGCCGCGGTCGGCGTCCATCCCCACAACGCGAGCGACGTCAACCCCGAGACGCTCAAAGAGTTGGAGCGCCTGGCAAAAGAGCCGAAGGTCGTGGCAATAGGGGAGATAGGACTCGACTACCATAAGAACCACTCGCCCCATCTGGTGCAGCGGAAAGTCTTTGAGCAACAGCTCGAGCTGGCCAAGAAATTGAAATTGCCGGTCATAGTCCACGATCGCGATGCGGATGCGGATGTTATGGGGGCGCTTATCAAACATGGGACCAAAAAGGGGGTCTTTCACTGCTTCAGTGGAGACCTGGCGTTTGCCGAAAAAGTTCTCGCCATGAATTTCTATATATCGATCGCCGGCCCCGTCACGTTCAAAAACGCGGGCGCATTGGCCGGTATAGCCAAATTCGTTCCTTTGACCAAACTCCTCGTCGAAACCGATTCACCGTATCTTACACCTCACCCGTACCGGGGCCGCAAAAACGAGCCCGCGCATGTGCGCTTGGTCGCGGAGAAGATCGCCGAACTCAAAGAGATCGACGTTTCGGCGGTCGAGGCATCGACGCAGGAAAACATACGGCTTCTCTTCGGCATCGCTTAAATAGTCCGCTTATATTGTATCGACGCGGGTTACATCGTCTAATATTCGGGTCTCAGCGTTGGGCGACTCGAATAATCGCCGTGTTTCTGTCGATGCCGTACCGTGCCCGTCATTTAAGTTTTTCAAAACGAAACCGATTGTGCTATAATGACAGGCACTCGTTGCGATTGTGCCTTGACAACTTAATAAGCAAGCTGAAGGGACTGATTTGATGAAGGCACGTTTTCCTCAGCTAGCCGGCGGTTTTGGTGTAAGAAAGTACGAAGTGCTTCTTCTCGCGCTAATTATGGTACTTGTCTTGATGGATATGGTTTACAGTGAAGCTAAAGTAAACCTGGTCATCGATGGAGAGGCGAAGACGATAACGACGCGAGGCCGGACTGTGGCTGCTGTATTGAACGAAAACGGCGTAACGATCAAGGCATCAGACGAAGTAACGCCCGAACCCTCCGACCGAGTTAGGGAGGGTATGACAGTAAAAATACAACAAGCCGTACCATTGAAAATAAGAATCAACGAAGCTGAATTTGGAGTGATGTCGACTAACGGCACCGTTGGAGGAGCCCTGGAAGACATCGGGTTACGTCTAAAGCCCGCCGATAAAGTGGAGCCGAGTATCGACACGAGGCTCAAGGCAGGCTTAGCGATTAACGTAGCGCTGGTGACGAGCAAGTTTGAAGTCACCAAGACCACTATTCCTTATGAGACCGTAAACAAGACGGACGCGGGTCTCGATTATGGGAAGAAGAAGGTCGTAGCGGCGGGCAAGCAAGGTTTGCTCGTAAAGATTGTCGAAGTTGTGTACGAAGGCGACCGGCCGGTCACGAGAAGTGTTAAATCTCAGAGTGTTGTGACGCCGCCGTCGAGCGAGGTGGTGGCGGTCGGCACAAAACGTAAGGTCGCCCGATTGGTAGGGTCCAGTGTATCGCGAGGGGCTACTCGTGCTCCCGCCGGAAAGACGGTTGTTATGGAAGCTACCGCCTATGCGCCGAATTACGGCCCGGGCGTCGGCAGCATAACCGCTAGCGGCATGAGAGCACAGAGAGGCGTCGTCGCGGTAGACCCGAGAGTTATTCCTCTGGGCACAAGGGTGTATGTCGAAGGTTATGGCGAAGCGATCGCAGCGGATACCGGTGGAGCGATTAAAGGAAATCGTATCGACCTGTGCTATAACACACCGGGGGAATGCTTTAAGTTTGGCCGACGGGATGTAAAAGTTACCATCCTGGAATAGGTTACTACGAGGCGATGGAGCCACAGTGACTCTAGCTACGCCACACGCGACACTGGAAGTTGTCAAAAAATTTAGCCTCAGGCTCGATAAGAGCCTGGGGCAACATTTTTTGGTAGACCAGAATATCCTAAATAAAATCGTCGACGCCGCGGACCTCTCGGCCGACGACGTCGTTCTCGAAGTCGGCCCCGGCATCGGAACCCTTACCCAGGCCTTGGCCGAACGAGCGGGCAAAGTCATATCGCTCGAACTCGACCGGCGGCTAGAGCCGGTCCTCGAATACACGCTCAAAGACTTCCCCAATGCCGAGGTGGTCTTTATCGATGCGCTCAAGGCGGACTTGCCGCACCTTCCAGGAGGTCTGCCGGTTCCAAACAAGCTGGTGGCGAACCTTCCTTATCAAATAGCGACACCGCTTCTCGCCGGCTATCTCGACAACTTCGAAGAACTAAAGCTTTATGTGGTCATGATCCAAAAAGAAGTCGCCGATAGGGTCACGGCAAAACCCGCGACTCGGGATTATGGCGTGTTTTCGGTAAAAGCGCAGTTCTACTGCGATATAAACAAGGTCGCGACGATATCGAGAAACGTCTTTATCCCTCCACCGGAGGTGCGGTCGGCGGTTATCAAGATGGAGCGTTATGTCGAGCCGAGCGCGGACGTAGTCGACCGCGACCTCTTCTTCGCGGTCGTCAAAGGTGCTTTCGGGATGCGGAGAAAGACCATAAAGAATGCTCTGGCCGGGAGTGAGCCGCTCCGTCTCGACCCCTCTACCTTAGGTGAGCTGCTCCATCGAGCCGGCATCGACCCGCTGCGCCGCGGAGAGACGCTTTCAATAGATGAGTTTGCGCGTATAGCGGACGTCATCTATAAGGAGACGCATAGGTAGTTTTGCGCATGTCTCTCAAGCAACGACGAGGTTGCAAGAATATCCGCGAATGTTTCAAAATTTTATTAATAAAGAAGGATTTGACCGTACTTTGTCGTATAAAAAATATTGGCGAAGATATTCTTGCATTTGATTACCGCTCAAGGTAAACTTGTAGTTTTTGCGATTTTGATATATAATTGGTGGGTATCTGAAGGAGAGGATAATAGCGATGGCATTAATTCAAGTGCCCCATGCCGAAGTCGTCGATCGTATTCGGAAGGAGCTTGACGAGTTCGTAGGCGAAAAAATGCGTCTTAAGGCAAATATGGGGCGCTGCAAAATCATAGAAAGAGAGGGTGTTCTTGAAGAGACACACCCTAATTTGTTCGTCGTCAAAGTCGAGGAGAAGAGGGATCGTTGCAGGAGGGTCTCTTATAGCTACGCCGACGTTTTGACCAAGACGGTCGAACTTTCAAACCCCGATAACGGGGAAAACTTACTACCTTGGCTCATTCAATAATATCGAGTTTAGGCTTGACGACGGATTACGGGGCCTGGTGAACCAATGACGGCTGAGACCAGCAAAAATTTGCTTACGATTAAGGCTTTCGCCAAGATAAACCTTTACCTCGACGTAATCTCGCGCTATCCCGACGGATACCACCGGATTGTAAGTATCATGCAAAGCGTCTCACTCCATGATTTGCTCGAAATATCCGAAGCGCCCTATCCGGTCATCGACGTGCGTTGTACCGCGGGGGGCTTAAGCGGAACGACCAACCTGGCGTATCGGGCGGCGCTGGAGTTGAGGGAGCAGACCGGTGTTAGGGCGGGCGCTCGCATAAGCATCAAGAAGAACATTCCCATCGCGGCCGGATTGGCGGGAGGAAGCGCCGATGCGGCCGCGACGCTTTTCGGCCTCGACCGTCTATGGGGCCTCGACCTTTCAAGCGAGTATCTCAAAGAGATAGCGACTAGAATCGGTGCCGACGTACCGTTCTGCCTTATCGGCGGCACTATGCTGGCCGAGGGCAAAGGCGAGATACTGGCGTCCCTGACACCGGTGCCCGATGTTTCGCTGGTAATAGCGACCCCACCGATGCCTGTCTCTACCGCGGAGGTCTACCGTCAGTTCGATGAGGCGGGGCCGGCGCCGCTTGGGAAAAAAGACGAGATATTGAGCGCGCTTTACCACGGCGACGCCCGAGGCATCGCGGGTTCACTCAACAATCTTCTCGAATATGTAGTGCTCAAACGCTATCCCATAATTTTAGAGGCCAAAGATATAGCGCTTGCGTCCGGGGCGCTTGCGGCGTTGATGTCGGGAAGCGGCCCATCGGTCTTCGCGCTCTGCGGCGATGAGGTTGCGGCGCTCGAGGTCGCGCGGGCTATGCGCCTCCACGACAGCTCGTTCTTTGTGGAGGTTGTAAAACCGGCGCGTACCGGTGTGGAACTGGTGTAAGAGGCGCCAAGCGTCGGCTGGAGCGCCGATATTGGACGAAGCGCCGACCGCAATTTGAAGTTTTCCGTCGATATGTTGAGATTCTTTGAGCAAACTTCATCTAAACTAGAGGAAAAACAGGTAAGAATAACGAATATGTAACACCCAATAGAAGTTTAGAGGTGGCAAGTATTGGTAGACGCGATTGTCCTGGCCGGAGGCAATGCTCGTGGGCTCGCGCCGGTTGCGGCCAAAGGAATGGTCCCGATAAACGGCAGGCCCATGTATGAATATATTGTCGAGACTCTTTTGAGTTGCGCCGATATCGGCCGGATTTGCGTAGTGCTCCCCTCCGAAGAGGGAACGTCTCATATGGATGACCGGGTAACGATCAAGGTCGCGAGTGGTAGTTTGCCGCAAGTGGCAAAGGCCGGTTTTGAGTCTTTGGCGGCGAAGAAGCCGGTCCTTATGCTCTCGGCCGATATCCCGTTGGTAACCGTTGAGGCCGTCGGCGATTTTCTGCTTCGATGCGCAAAACGCGATGTCGATATATGTTATCCGATTATCCGTTACGGTGAGCCCGAGCGCCGTTTTCCCGGCATGAAGCGGACCTATGTCCGTTTGCGGGAAGGAAGATTCACGGGGGGGAATATTATGCTTATGAACCCGGTCGTGGTCTCGAAGAACATGGATTTGATGGAAGACGTTTATGATATGCGAAAGAGCCCGATGAAGCTCTTTCAAATACTTGGTTTTTGGTTTCTGGTCGGGTTCTTTCTGGGGATGCTCGACATTCGCCGGATGGAGCAACGAGTGGGCGATGTGTTAAACGCCACATGCGCGGGGATTGAGACGCCGTTTATAGAGATAGGGGTCGATGTCGACAAAGAATCGGATTTAAAATTGGTCGAAGCAGTTCTCTCTGGGGGTCGACATGAATAAGATAACGATAATAACCGAAGGCGCACCGCTTCCCGTGGGACCATATTCGCAGGGGATACGGGCCGAGAACCTCGTCTTTGTCTCGGGTCAGATTCCGCTCGACCCGAATACGGGGGAACTCGTCGACGGCGACATGCGAGTGCAGACGCAGCGCGCTCTTAAGAATGTCGAAGCCATCCTTTTAGCGGGAAACAGTTCGTTTGACAAGACTTTAAAGATGACGGTGTATCTGAGCGATATAGCTGATTTTTCAACCGTCAACGATGTTTTCGGTGAAATATTTTCCCAACAGCCGCCTGCCAGAGAAGCGGTTCAAGTCGCAGCTCTGCCAAAGGGCGCTAGGATAGAGATTTCAGCCATCGGGTTGGCAACCACACAGTAAAGGAGCGCAAGTATGGAAATTACAAAGGTGAGCATTCGACCGGTAGAGATGAACAAGGTGAAAGCGATAGCGAGCATTACCATCGATGACCAGTTTGTCGTTCACGATTTGCGAGTCGTCGAAGGGGACAAAGGCCTATTTGTCGCTATGCCCAGCCGTAAGTTGCCAAACGGCGATTTCAGGGATATCGCCCATCCTATCAACAGTGAGACTCGGGAGCGCATCCAAGCCGCGGTAATCGAGGAGTACAAGGGGCAGCTCGATCAATAGCAAGAACGTCTGTGTGTGCCGGCTCTGTTCTTTAGGCGATAGGGGCGTTAAATAAAACAAGGACGTTTTGCGGTAAAACCGGTATTTGGAGTGACCGCGTGTCGCATATATGTCCCGATTCTACCGGCTTAAGCCGCTTTCAGGTCGAATTTCGAAAGTGTTCGAGGGGCGCCGTTTTCCGGCGTCCGACAAGTCTTAAGTAACCCCCGCCCCTTCGATTGTTCCCGCCGGGAAACCGTTTTTTTATCAACGCTGAAGTCTGGAATCTTTTGCCGTGGATTGTCCGACATGCGCTCATTATTACGCATAGTTTTAAATATCGGGCTATAAGTGTATAATTTCTTAATTATGAACCTTGCTGTGATTGTTTTGGCCGCGGGTGAGGGAACCCGCATGAAATCGTCGACGCCGAAAGTTCTCCACGCCGTCTGCGGGAGGCCGATGTTGCACTATGTCGTCGATGCGGCCCGCGCGCTTGAGCCGAAAAAGATTATAGTCGTCGTCGGTCATAAGGCCGAGGAGGTCATGTCCGCCGTCGACGGCGTCGAGTTCGCCCTCCAAGAGGAGCAGCTCGGTACGGGGCATGCGGTGATGGCGAGCCGTCCGATGCTCTCCGGATTTGAGGGTAGTCTTGTGATCTTAAGCGGTGATACGCCCCTTATCAGACCCGAGACGATATCCGAACTCATCGATGCCTACCATACCGCGGGCGCCGCCGTCGGCATTTTGACCGCGCGGCTCGATAATCCTACCGGATATGGCAGAATCGTTCGGGCGGCCGATGGTTCGGTCGCAGCCATCGTCGAGGAAAAGGACGCGACCGAGGAGGAGAAAAGAATCGACGAGACCAATTCCGGGATTTACTGTTTTGACTCGGAGAAGCTATTTGCGGCTTTGGGGCAAGTTGGCGCCGACAACGAGCAGAAAGAGTATTATCTGACCGACGTCATCGAAATCCTGCGCGAGCAGGGTGCCGCGGTCGCCGCACGCACCGCGGGCGACGCCGATGAAATCGCCGGCGTAAACTCACGGGTGCAGTTGGCGCAGGCGGATAAGGTTATGCGCCACAGAGTCAACGAGGGCTATATGCTGCGCGGCGTGACCATCATCGAATCCGCATCGACCTTTATAACGCCCGGCGCCCAAATCGGCGCCGACACCATCATTTATCCGATGACCTTTATAGATGCCGAGACAATCATCGGCGAGGGATGTGTTGTGGGGCCATCCTCGCGACTGAAGGGCTCCAAGGTCGGGGATAATACTACGATAGACAATTCCATAGTGCTCCAGAGCACCATAGAGGACGACGCGACCATCGGCCCGTTCGCTCATGTTCGACCGGGGACGCATGTCAAGACGGGGGCCAAGGTCGGCGGTTTTGTAGAGATAAAAAACAGCGAGCTGGGCATCGACAGCAAAGTGCCGCATCTCAGCTATATCGGGGACGCACTAATCGGCGATTATGTTAATATAGGTGCGGGAACCATAACCTGTAATTATGACGGTTTCGAGAAACATAGGACCGTCGTCGAGGCCGGCGCTTTCATCGGAAGCGACACCATGCTCGTCGCCCCCGTCAAAGTAGGCAAGGGTTCGTTTACGGGCGCGGGTTCGGTTATCTCTAAAGACGTGCCCGAGGATAGCTTGGCGATTGAGCGTTCAGAGCAGCGGACAATCGGCGACTGGGCTAAGAAGCGAAGAAAAAAGGCGAGACGGCCTGAACAGTAAAGCATGAGGAGATAATGGCTAGCGAAGAAAGCAAACGGTTGATGATGTTTAGCGGCCGGTCCATACCGGCGCTCGCCCAGGAGATCGCGGGGCATCTCGGGATACATCTGGGTGAGGTGGAGTTGGCGACCTTCAGCAGCGGCGAAATCTACGTTCGGTACCTCGAAAGCGTGCGGGGCGCCGAGGTCTTTGTCGTTCAAACATTGTGTGATCCCATAAACGACTATCTGGTCGAGCTGCTGATCATGATCGACGCGCTCAAACGCGCTTCCGCGCACCGGATTTCCGCGGTTGTCCCATTTTACGGCTACGCGAGGCAGGACAAGAAGGCGGCCGCGCGAGAGCCCATCACAGCGAAGCTCGTCGCCGACATCTTGATGACCGCCGGTATCAACAGAGTGATAACGGTAGACCTGCATGCCGGGCAGATACAAGGCTTCTTCAACGTCCCTGTCGACCACCTGACGGGCCTTCCGCTCCTGGTGGACTACTTTAAAGAGAAAAACCTCGAAAATCTGGTTATTGTCTCGCCCGACGTCGGCAGGGTAAAAATGGCTAAGAAGTTTTCGGACAGAATCGGGGCGACGCTTGCTATTCTTCATAAGAGCCGACCGGCGCATAATGTCGCCGAGATATCGCACGTTATAGGTGAAGTCGAAGGAAGGCCGTGTCTGCTCGTCGACGACATGGTGGATACCGCCGGGACGCTGAGCAACGGCGCCCAGGCGCTTATGGAGCACGGCGCGAAAGAGGTCTTCGCCGCCGCGACGCATCCGGTACTATCCGGTCCGGCAATCGACAGGATAGCCAAGTCGCCGATAAAAGAGCTGGTGGTCTTGGACACGCTTCCGATACCGGAGAATAAGCTTCTATCCAGGATAAAGGTCGTCTCCATCGCACAGCTCTTTGCTGAGGCGATTAGAAATGTATACGAGGACAGGTCGGTAAGCGAGCTTTTCGACGGGCAAAACCAAGACTAGGGACGAGAAGCGGTTTACAATTACAGGTAAATGATGATTATATGGCATGTCGCGGTTGGGCCTAAAAAGCGGCTCGCTAAGGAGTTGACAGGTCGGCGGCATGGCGAAAGCACAGGAGTGATGAGATGGAAACAGCCGAACTTAAGGCGGAAAAGCGTGATGTCGTAGGTAAAGAGTCGAGCAAAAAACTGCGACGTGAAGGAAGGGTGCCCGCGGTCTTATACAGCGACGGGGAGTCGTCGACGCTGACAGTCGACGCCCGTGACTTTCGCGCGATCGTGCACTCGAAATCAGGAACCAACGTTATCGTCAAGCTCAAAATCGCGGGTATGCGGAGCCACCCGAGCGCGATAATCAAAGAGATTCAAAAGAATCCCTTGCGGAACGAGTATTTTAGTATCGACTTTCAGAAGATAGCGATGGATGAGAAGATAAACGCGATGGTTCCGATATCGGTCGTAGGGGAAGCGCCCGGTGTAAAAGCCGGCGGGATGCTCGAGCAGCAGCTTTGGGAAGTAGAGCTTGAGGGTCTGCCTACGGACATGCCGGGAAACCTTGTGGTCGACGTGAGCACTTTGGTGGTCGGTGCCGCCATCCACGCGCGGGATATCGTAATTCCCGCCGATATCGAGCTGGTGACCGACCCGGATTCGACGATTCTTGCCATATCCTTAGGCAAGGCGGAGGTCGAGGGCGCTGAAGCGGTCGAGGGCGCTGAGCCTGAATTGGTCGCAAGCGGCGGAGCCGCGGCTAAAGCGGCCGAAAAGGAAGCCGAAGCGTCTAAATAGGATCAAACCTGGAAGCGCGGGCGCGATCCGCGCTTTTTTCTTTGAGGTTGCATGAATATAGTAGTAGGATTGGGAAATCCCGGAACCGAATATGAATCGACACGCCATAACGCGGGCTTTATGGTCGTCGAGCGCTTGGCGCAAACCCGCGACATCGCTCTCGACAAGAGAACCCGGTTGGCGCGGTGGGGCGAGGGCGCCATCTCAGGGATACCGGTAACGTTAGCCGAGCCGCGCACGTTCATGAACAATAGCGGGCTGGCGGTGAAGGAGCTTCTCAGGGCGGCCGACGCGGACCCCGAGAAGCTCATCGTCGTCTACGACGACCTCGACCTGGAGCCGGGTCAGATACGCGTTCGAGAGAATGGCGGGAGCGGCGGACATAAAGGAATAATCTCCATCGTAGACCAAATCGGCTCCGGCGCGTTTGTGCGAGTGCGGGTCGGCATCGGCAGGCCGCCGGGCCGCCAAGACCCGGCGCGCTATGTTCTAAGCCCTTTTAGCAAGCGTGAGCGCGAAGATATGGCTGTCACAATCGAGCGCGCGGCGGACGCGGTAGCATATTTGCTCTCGGAAGGCGTCACCAAAGCTATGAACGAGTTTAATCGCCGTTCCGACCAAGACTAAATTTTGAATCGAACCAACAGGGGCCTGGGCAGCTTGCCGAGGCCTATGCGGCATGCGAATGATGCGGGGATTTATGTGGAAATAAGCAAACTGGTCGAATATATCTCAAGCGACGAGCGCTATAAGAGTATTATCAGCGAGTTAAAGAGCGGCTCCGAAGCGGACGTGTCGATTAGCGCGAGCGCGCGGGCTTTTCTGCTCGCGGCGATTCGCTCGGATTTGCGCTCATCGATGCTGGTACTAACGGCAAGCGCGGAGCGCGCCGTCCGTCTGGCCTCGGACTTGCGGGCGTTCTCGGTCGACGCGGATGTCTTCCCGGACCCCGAGACGATGCCCTATGATCCGCTCTCACCCGGCGCGGCATCCGCGGGTAAGCGACTCGCGGTTCTCGACAGCATGGCCGCGGGCGTGCCGCGGGTGTGGGTAAGCTCCATTCAGACGGCGATGGGCGTACTGCCTCCCGTCACGGAATCACTCCATCATCCGGTCGAGGTGCGCGTCGGTGAGACGATAGATATCTATGGCTTAGCTGAGCGGTTGGTGTCGATGGGCTATTTGCGAACGATGCGCGTCGAGGGCCAAGGTCGGTTTAGCGTGCGCGGCGGCATCATCGACGTCTTTCCGGCACAGGGGAAGACACCAATCCGTATCGAGCTTTTCGGCGACGATGTCGAGTCGATACGGACATTCAGCCCGACAACACAGCGCTCGACCGGCAATATGATCAGCGCCGTCGTCTACGGATGCCGTCACCTATCGCTCAACGAGGGCAATATCGAACGGGCGCTCCGGAGGCTTCCGGAGAGATACCGGGCCGAGCATGAAGATGAGATAGCCGCGTTGCGGGAGTTTCGCTACTTCGACGGAATCGAGAAATACCTGCCGTTTCTCTACGAAGAGACGGCTTCATTGATGGATTACCTGCCGGAGCATTGTATAATCGTCCTCGATGAACCCGAGGAGACGGAGCAAGCGGGCGAGCGCTACTACGAGCAGCAACAATCCTATATCGAGCACCTGGTGGAGGACAGCGCCGCGACGGGCTCGGCCGATACGTACTTCATGCGGCCGGCGGCGCTCCTCGAGAAGGGCGCGCCGACTTTGCGGTTGTTCTCTATAGGCCAATCATCAAACGAGGTCATGAGTTTTGCGGCCTCGGCGATTCAGCCGCTTTTCGGAGACATCGACGCGCTAGAAAAACTTCTCAAAGATTATGTAAGCGCCGGAATGGCGGTCGTAGTGGTTCTGCGCAATGAGGGAGAGCGCGCGCGTATGGCAGAGATATTCTCTGAGCGGGGGATTGCCTACTCGCGGGATTCGCTCGTTTTGCACGGTGTCTGTCTCGCGCTCGGAAATCTTTCCGGCGGTTTCGACAGCGGCGACCTCGCGCTCGCGGTAGTATCCTTTGCCGATATTTTCGGGAGGCAAAGCGCCGCGACTAAAGTCGGCGGTGTGACGCCGGGTCGGGCTATCGCAAGCGTCTCCGAACTCAACCCGGGCGACTTTGTCGTCCACAGCAACCACGGCATAGCGGTCTACGCGGGGCTCAAGCGGCGCGAAGTCGCCGGTATCGTCCGCGATTACGCGCTCCTCGAGTATGCCGGTACCGACAAGCTCTTTGTCCCGATGGAGCAGCTCGACCGGATAACCCGCTTTATCGGCACAGCCGGCGAGGAGCCGACTATATCGCGACTCGGCAGCGCCGAGTGGCTCAAAGCGAAGCGAAAGGTTCAAGCATCCGTCAAGAAGGTCGCCTATGACCTTTTGTCGCTCTACGCCGAGCGTTCGAAGGCGAGGGGCCACGCGTACTCGGCCGATACGGCGTGGCAAAACGAGATGGAGGGCGACTTTGTCCACGTCGAGACGCCCGGCCAACTGACCGCGATAGACGATGTCAAGCGCGACATGGAAGCCCCAAAGCCTATGGACAGGCTGATATGCGGCGACGTCGGCTACGGTAAGACCGAGGTCGCGGTCCGCTCCGCGTTCAAGGCGGTCGTAGACGGCAAGCAGGTTCTCGTTCTCGTGCCGACGACTATTCTGGCGCAGCAGCACTACACCACATTTAAAGAGCGGCTCTCGGCCTATCCGGTCAATGTCGATATGGTCAGCCGCTTCAGGTCGCGCAACGAGCGGAAGGATACCATAAAGCGTTTTAACGAGGGCGAAGTAGACATTCTGATAGGGACGCACCGGCTGCTCCAGGCCGATGTGAAACCGTTCGACCTGGGGCTCGTAATAATCGACGAAGAACAGCGCTTCGGGGTCAACGACAAAGAGAAAATCCGCAACTTCAAAAAGAGCGTCGATGTCCTGACGCTGAGCGCTACGCCGATACCGCGTACTATGCAGATGTCACTGGCGGGTGTGCGCGATATGTCGGTGATAGAGACGCCCCCCGAAGATCGCCGCCCGATCATCACCCATGTCGGCCGTTATGATGAGGAGATGTTGCTCCGGGCCGTCCGCCGTGAGCTTGGCCGGGGTGGGCAGGTTTATTATGTCCATAACCGCGTAGAGACCATTACCGGTGTCGCGGTGCGCCTGACCTCGCTAGTGCCCGAGGCGCGCGTCGCCGTCGCGCATGGGCAAATGAGCGAGAACCAACTTGAAAAGATAACGGCGGCGTTTCTAGAAGGTGATTACGATGTCCTAGTCAGCACGACTATCATCGAGTCGGGAATCGATATCCCGAACGTAAACACGCTCATAGTCGACCGCGCCGAGCATCTGGGCCTGGCCCAACTCTACCAACTAAGGGGGAGGGTCGGACGGAGCGAGCGCCGCGCCTACGCCTACTTTTTCTTTACTCCGAACCGGCTCCTAACCGGCCGGGCTTTCGAGCGGCTCAAGACGATCAGCGACTTTACCGAGCTGGGCTCCGGCGTCAAGATAGCCATGCGCGACCTCGAAATCAGGGGAGCGGGCAGCCTCCTCGGAGCCGAGCAGAGCGGGCATATGTCGGCGGTAGGTTTTGAACTCTACTGTCAGATGTTGCGCGAAGCTATCGAGGAGATGGAGGGAAAATCGGTGGCGGAACCCGCCGAGATAAAGATCGATTTGCCGGTCGACGCGTACCTGCCGGAGCCGTACATCGCCGAGGAGAATCTGCGGGTAGAGGCGTACAAAAAGATAATCCTCGCGCGGTCGCCCGAAGACCTCGATGAAGTCGCCTTGGAGTTAGCCGACCGTTTCGGTCCGGTTCCGGAGCCGGTCGACGCCTTGCTCGGTATCGCGCGCCTACGCTTAATCGCCAATGTTCTCGGCATAAAAGAGGTCAGCCTGCAATACGGCAAAGTAAGGGTGTCTCCGATACGAGTGCCCAAGCACCAAGAGGTTGTGTTATCGGTGTCATATAAAAATTTGTTATTCAAGCCCGAGCGCGAATACCTCCAGGTAGCCAAGGTGGAATCGTCGAACATAATTCCCTTCATGTTGTCTTTATTTAGTGATATAATGAGTTCGCTCTCTTCAAGAGACGATGTAAGCACGAAAGCGAGGTAATTTGATGAAAGTTTTGAGGTACGGCACGGCAATCGCGCTTATCGCGGTGGTTGCTCTATCCGTAGCCGGCTGCTCCAAAGAGCCCCTGGCTGCAAAGGTTAACGGTAAGAAGATCACATTGGCCGAGGTGGATGTGAGGATGGCTCAAATGGTTGGGCAGCAGGCCGAGATGTTCCAAGGAGAGCAGGGCGAGCAGGCGAAAGTGCAATTCCGAAATCAAGTCTTAGACCAAATGATTGAAATGGAATTGCTCATGGCTGAAGTCAACAAACGCGGCATCAAGGTGACCGATAAAGAGATAGACGACAAGTTAAAAGAGTTGATGAAAGAGTACGGTCTCAAGGAGCAAGCGGAACTCGAAGCGGCTCTTAAGCAGCAGAACATGACGCTTGTCCAGTTTAAAAAAGAGTTGGCGGACCGTATCCAAATAGAGAAACTCGGCGAGCAGGTGACCAAGGATATCAAGGCTTCGAACAAAGAGGTCAAAGAGTATTACGAAAAGAACAAGGCGAGTTTCGCGGTAAAAGACCAGGTACAGGTGGCTCACATTCTCGTCCAAGAAGAGGATAAAGCCAAGAAGATACTCGCGGATGTCCGGGCGGGCGCGGATTTCTCCAAATTGGCCAAAGAGCACAGCATCGACCCGGGGAGCAAAGATAAAGGCGGCGAGATGCCGATGACCGACAAAGACCAGTTTGTTCCAGAGTTTGCGGAGGCGTCCTGGAAGCTTGAGCCCGGGCAAATCAGCGATCTCGTAAAGACGACCTACGGCTTTCATATCATCAAGATGATCGCCAAGAAGAATGGCGGAGAGAAGGCATACAAGGAAGTCAAAGACGAAGTCGAAGAGCAGATGCTCAGCGCTGAGAAGCAAGAGACTTTCGGAAAGTGGCTCGAGGAGCTAAAGAAGAAGGCAAAAATCGATAGATATATAGACGCTAATCCACCGCAGGTAGCGCCGGGAGCGGCTCCAGGTGCGGCCCCGGGAGCGGTTCCGCCCGCCGACCAGGGAGCGCCTCAAAATACGGTGCCCCAGACAGGCAAATAATAATTTAAAATCAAAGGCCCGCAAATGCGGGCCTTTTTTTGATACACGCGGATTGCTCCGGATGGTTTCGGGAAAAGACCTAATATGGGGTCGGGGCCGGTGGAGCCGCTTGAGCGCCCGATATAGGCGCGCTATGTATCCCGCCGGGTAGAGTATACTTCGCCGTCTTTTCGTGGTATCTTTCTCTCTGTGGAGGTGGACTCTATGGCGGGCGATTACGGATGTGAGGACCTTATAGAGCTGATGGCGACGCTCCGCGGCCCGCAGGGGTGTCCGTGGGACAAAGAGCAGACCCATGAGACACTCCGGCGCTATCTTATCGAAGAGGCCTATGAGACCGTCGAAGCAATCGACAACGGTGACCGTCGGCACTTAATGGAGGAACTCGGCGACCTCTTGCTCCAAATAGTCTTTCACGCCCAAATCGCCTCGGAGGCGGGGCAATTTACGATGAGCGACGTCGCCGAAGGCATTGTCACCAAGCTTACGCGGCGTCATCCGCATATCTTCGGCGAAACGCAAGTTTCTTCCGCCCGCGAAGTGGTAATAAACTGGGAAAAAATCAAACACGAAGAGAAAGAGCGAGTTCGCGTGCTGGAGGGTGTTCCTAAATCGCTCCCGGCGCTACTCTATGCTTTTCAGATGCAAGGCAAAGCCGCCAGGGTCGGTTTCGACTGGGAAAACATCGAGGGAGCGCTCGAGAAGGTCGTCGAGGAGGCCGGGGAGCTTGCAAGGGCCGGGGCGGGCGACGGCGGCATCGAGCAGGAGGTCGGTGATTTGCTCTTCGCCCTCGTCAACATCGCGCGCCATCTTGAGGTCGAGCCCGAACTCGCGCTTAGAAAAACCTGCGAGAAGTTCGAGAGAAGATTTTGCTACATCGAGGACGAAGCGGCTCTGCGGGGGCAAAATCTTGCCGACATGACCCTGCAAGAGAAGGATAAGCTATGGGACGAGGCGAAAGAGCAAGAGTAGCCGCGGACCTTTGGTAGCTCATAGTTATATGAATTTCTTACTATTTCTTACTAAAACAGGAGGCGAAATGAGCACGATCGATCAGATTATCGGTAGGGAGATTATGGATTCGCGGGGCAATCCGACCGTGGAGGTCGAGGTCGTCCTCGAAAACGGGTATCTCGGGCGGGCGGCGGTTCCCTCCGGGGCGTCCACCGGCGCATATGAGGCGCTAGAGTTGCGCGATGCCGACCCCGGACGCTATCTCGGAAAAGGGGTTCAAACAGCGGTCGACAATATCAACGAGATCATAGCGCCCGAGATTATAGGTTTTGACAGCCTGGACCAGAGGTTCATCGATTTGACCATGCTCCGGCTCGATGGTACGGATAACAAGAGCCGTCTCGGCGCCAACGCCGTTCTCGGCGTCTCCCTAGCGGCGGCGAGCGCGGCGGCGAACTATCTCGGGCTGCCGCTCTATCGCTATATCGGCGGGGTCAACGCCCACGTTCTGCCGGTTCCGATGATGAACATATTAAACGGCGGTGCGCACGCCGACAACAACGTCGATTTTCAGGAATTTATGGTCATGCCGGTCGGCGCCGCCTCTTTTAAGGAAGGCTTGCGCATGGGTGCCGAGGTCTTCCATAGTCTGCGTAAAGTATTAAAAGCCAAGAAGCTCAACACGGCCGTCGGCGACGAGGGCGGCTTCGCGCCCGATCTCTCATCGAACGAGGACGCGATAAGAATGATCATCATTGCGATTGAAGAGGCCGGCTATATACCGGGCAAGGAGATATTTATCGCCCTCGACCCGGCTGCCAGCGAATTCTATAAGGACGGAAATTACGTTCTGGAAGGCGAAGGCCGGACCCTTTCAGCCTCGGAGATGGTCGACTATTACGCCCAACTGAGCGAGAAATACCCCATCATCTCAATCGAGGACGGCATGTCGCAAGACGACTGGGATGGCTGGAAGGAGCTGACCGAACGGATCGGTGAAACAGTCCAAATCGTCGGCGACGACCTCTTTGTGACCAACGTAAGGCGGCTCAAGGCGGGAATTGAAACGGCGACCGCCAACTCGATTCTGGTCAAACTAAACCAAATCGGCAGCCTTACCGAGACGCTCGAGGCGATAGAGATGGCGCAAACAGCCGGTTACAGCGCGGTAATCTCGCACCGTTCGGGCGAGACCGAAGACACGACCATCGCCCACCTGGCGGTCGCGCTCAACGCGGGCCAGATAAAGACCGGCGCGCCGTCGAGAAGCGACCGTGTCGCGAAATACAACGAATTGCTCCGCATCGAAGAGGAGTTGGGCTCCGCGGCGGCTTATCGCGGCATGGAAGCGTTCTACAACATAAGCCGCTAACCATAAGGCTTGGCGGTTGACGCACGGTATTAACGGAATTAACGCGAGTTTTTTTGGAGGCGATGTGAGACACGCGAAGATAGTATGCACGATAGGGCCGGCTAGCCGGGATAAAACGGTCATGAGAAGGCTGCTCGATGCCGGCATGGATGTCGTGCGTATCAATATGGCGCACGGAACGCACGACGACCACGCCCTCACAATCAAATTTACACGGGCCATGGAAGAGGAGACCGGCCGGCCCATCCCGGTTCTTATGGACCTCGCGGGCCCAAAACTCAGGGTCGGCGAGGTCGATGGCGGTGAAGTAGAGCTTATCGACGGTGACGAGTTTGTCGTCACCACTCGCGATATTCTCGGCACTAAAGACGCCGTCTCTATCAACTACCACGACCTGCCCGGGGATGTGCGGCCGGGCGACACCGTCTTGATAGACGAAGGTTTAATAACGCTGGAAGTGCTGGGGGTCGAGGGCGAAGATGTGCGCACCCGAATCATCGAGGGCGGCCCGCTCAATTCGCGCCGGGGAGTTCATCTTCCGGGCGTCAAGGTCAGCCTCTCGCCGCTCTCCGAGAAAGATCGTGCCGATTTAGAGTTTGGCCTTGAGAAGGGCGTAGACTGGGTCGGCCTATCGTTCGTCAGGAACGCGGAGGATATCGAGTTGCTGCTGAGCCTGATAGCGGAGGCATCTTCCAGCGCCAAAGTAATCGCCAAGATCGAAAAGACCGAAGCGGTCGAGGACTTCGATGATATTTTAAGGGTTTCGCACGGCATAATGATAGCACGGGGCGACCTCGGTATCGAGATGCCTACCGAGAAGGTCCCGTTTGTGCAGAAGATGATCATCGACAGGTGCATGAAGGCGGCCAAGCCGGTCATCACCGCGACTCAGATGCTCGATTCGATGATACGCAACCCCCGCCCTACGCGCGCCGAAGTAAGCGATGTCGCCAACGCGGTTTTGGATGGGAGCGACGCCTTGATGCTCTCGGGCGAGACCGCGATGGGCAGATTTCCGATTGAGAGCGTCGAGATGATGGGGCGGAGCATCATGGAAGCGGAGAAGGTTCTTACCTATTGCGTCGACCGCGGCGGAGCCAAAGGTAAAGCTGTCGGCACGACCTCGGCGATTAGCCGGGCTACGTGCGAAATCGCCTCGTCGCTCAAGGCTAAAGCCATTATCACCTCCACGCAGTCGGGCGAGACCGCCAGGCAGGTCGCAAAACACCGCCCGCTCCAGCCGATAGTGGCGGTGAGCCCGAGCCCGGAAGTCGTTCGGCAGCTCCAACTCTCATGGGGCGTCATCCCGCTTGTCGCGAGCCCGAGCATTCATCTCGACAACATGTTCGATATTGCCGTCGACATCCCGCTCAGGGTCGGCTTGATAGACAGCGGAGACCTCGTGGTAATCACCGCCGGCGTGCTGGTAAATGTGCCGGGAACTACTAATCTGATAAAGGTCCATCGCGTTTGAGCCGTTCGGTATGGCGGTTGACGCTCGACGCGCAGCGGCCAAGGCGGGCTTTCTTTTTACCGCGAGCGATTGTAATATTATAGTTAAGAAGGTTGGCCGGCGGGCGCTGGGGCGCTCTACCAATATTCGTAGCAATCGATACGGCAAGAGAGATAGCTGTGAGAACAGAGCAAAGGGGCAAGAATAAACAGCGGACGACTATGAAGTCCCTTAAACCGGCGCAGCTCAAAACCGCGTCGGGCGCTAAAGTCACGCCGGCGAAGGCGCGGCGCAAACCGGGCAAAGTCACGGCTATACGCCCGAAGCGGCGGGCTCGGCCCAATGTCGGGCGCATCATCTTACTCGGAATATCGATTGCGCTCATAGCTTGGGCCGTCTATCCGGTAACATACCGCATGGAGCACAGCCGTGAGCTGGCGCGTCTCGATACCCAGTTAGCGCGGATCAAGGCCGAAAATATCCGGCTCAAGGGAGAACTCAAAGAGTTGGACTCGGACGATTATGTCGAGCAGCAAGCCAGGTCGCTCGGGCTATCAAGAGCCGACGAGGAGATTATCATAGTCGTTCCCGAAAAGCCGAAAGAGTCGCTCAAGCCGAATCCGGATGACGCCGCAAAGAACGGGCAAAACGAAGGGTTCTCTTCGCTTTGGAAGCGTTTAACCGATTGGCTTACGGGTGTTTTTTAGGAAAACTAAATATCCAACAAGCGGGGATTTCGACGATAATACCCGCTTAGACATAGAGAAAAGTATCCTCACGGATGTTTTTTTGTTGTTTAATGGAGGATGTGAAAGAGAAGATAGCCGAGGATGATAGAGTAATCATCGAGACGCAAATCAAGCGCAAGCCTCGCCGACTAAGGCGCGTGGCTGCTCGCTGTGATTTCGGTTGTCCCGAAGTTGTCGAAACGGAACCGTTTTTGAGCGATGGAACGCCCTTTCCAACCCTTTATTGGCTTACTTGTCCGATGAAAGTCAAGGCCGTAGCGCGACTTGAAGCTAGCGGCTGGGCGGCCGGGTTTATCGACAGGCTCTCCCGCGATACGGAGTTACGGGCCCATCTCAACCAGGCCCAACGGGAGTACGGAGAGGCCCGCAAGTGCGGCGTACGCGATACGGCCCATCCCGTATACGACAAGGGCATCGGCGGCGTGCGAGACCTCGACGCCATCAAGTGCCTTCACGCGCACTTCGCGCACTATCTCGTGTCCGGGTCTAATCCCGTCGGCAAGCTGGTGGCGGAGAATCTCGGAGCCGGGGCGTGCGACGCGCGCTGTGACGGCAAATGAAAGCGGCGGTCATCGATATCGGTACCAATACGGTGCGGCTTCTAATCGCCGAGGAGGGCGCCGACGGCAAATGGCTCGATGTCGTGCGCGAAGTCGAGATAGCGCGACTCGGCGAAGGGGTCGAGCAGAGCCGGGAGATAAACCCGCGGGCGATGGAGCGCACGGTTGCCATACTCGAGGGCTACCGGGATTTAATGCTCAAACACGGCGTGCGCAAGGTGCGCGCGGTGTCGACGAGCGCGATGCGCGACGCCCGCAACGCGGACGATTTTATCGCCATGGTCGAGCGCCGGCTCGGGCTCCAAATCGAGGTCATCTCAGGAGAAGAAGAGGGGAGGCTCACCTTCGCGGGCGCCGCGTCGGAGTCGGCCGTCGCGCCCGGCGGCATGACCCTCGTCGTCGATGTAGGCGGCGGGAGCACCGAGTATATCCGGGGGGCCGGCGGCGGTGTTCTCGATGCGGTCAGCATCGATATCGGCGCGGTCCGCCTTACGGAACTCTTTTTCAAATCCGACCCACCGACCGATACCGAGTTCGCGGCGGCGCGCGCGATGATAGGGGAACGGACGCGCGATCTCTTCGAGCGCATAGTCGCGGCAAAGCCAAACGCTCTGGTGGCCGTAGCCGGAACCGCCACCCAGTTAGCCGCTGTTCTATATAGCGTTGAGCCCTACGACTCGGCGCGAATCCACGGCTCGAGAATCACGCGCGGTCAGCTGCAAGCATTGGTCGCACAGCTAGCGTCGCTCGACCTCGACGCCCGCAAAGCGCTGACCGGCATGGACCCCAAGCGCGCCGACGTCATAATCGCCGGAGCCCTCATCCTCGACGAGACGCTTGAGAGACTTGATTTTGCCGAGATGGTCGTTAGCGAGCACGACATCCTGGATGGCCTGATTCGCGCGCTTGGCGACGGGTCGACTTCGTAAGCCCTTTGTCGGTCCGAGAAGAACCGGATTGATATGTTTTGGATATGTTTTAGCGCAACGAAAAACAATCCATATTTAACTAGGATTTTATGAGTAAGATTTATATAATCGAAGAGATGCCCGAGTGGCGGAATAGGCAGACGCAGCGGACTTAAAATCCGCCGACCTTTAGGTTGTGCCGGTTCGACTCCGGCCTCGGGCACCATACTTTGAACAACCGGCGGTTAGCCGGCTTTGTGCTTCCGTAGGCGATAAGCCCAACAAAAATCTACCCACAATAATCAACGATAAATCCCCAAAGACGCCCCGCAAAATCCTTGATGCAAGCTGTTACCGGGCAAGTTTTATCTGGTCATTCTTATGGAAACTACTAAGTAGCGATAGAATTTAGACGACGATAAGAGCGGTGTCCGCGCCGTACTGTGAGAAGTTGGGGATGATGAGCAAGGATAGCGAGACTTTTAGGGAACTCGAGAGGGAGCTTAAGCGGTTCAAGAAACTCTTCGCGGAGGCTTTCGATGCCATAATCGTCTTCGGGCTCGATGGGACCATCGTCGACTCGAACGGCTACGCGAGCGAGCTTACCGGTTATTCGAGAGACGAACTCCTGCAAATGGACGCGTTTGGGCTGCGCCCGCACTCCGAGCGCCCGCAGGTGCGGAAAATACTCGATATACTCATCGCAAAGGGCCACGTTCGCGATTTCAGCGAAACTCACTTTAAGAAAAAGGACGGGACGTTGATTCCCGTCGAGATCAACGCGAAAGTCATCAAAGTAAACCGCCGCGCTTTTATATTGAGTATCGCCCGCGACATCACCGAGCGACTGCGAATCGAGAAAGAGCTGCGCGAAGGAAAAGACAACCTCGAACTACTCAACAAGGTCGCCCTTGAGATTACTTCACGCCTGGACTTTCGGGAGATTCTAACGCGCGTAGTGGAAAATGCGGTCGAAAGCATGGGCGGAAACGCGGGTGCGATAGGTTTCTACGATGAGCATGACGGCACGGTAAGCTATCCTTACCTCTACAATATGCCGCGAAATCTCGAGAAAGCCATAATAAGAAGGGGTGACGGGCTTTTCACCCGCGTCATCGAGACTAGAGAGCCGGTCATCATAGAGGACTATCCAAACCATGAGTTGGCGGTGGAGGAGTTCGTGGAGGCCGGCGTGAAATCAGCGGCCCTGGTCATATTGGAATCGAAGGAGACGGTCCTTGGAGTGCTCGGCGTCTTCGCCGTCGAGCCGGAGTCGGGGTTGCTCAGCGAAGGATTGGGCCTCTTGGTCGGTATGGGGCGCCAAGCCGCGGCGGCCGTTGAGAACGCGCGCCTCTTCGAGCGGGTAAAGGATTCCGAGGCGCGCCTGCGTGACCAAAATCGCAACCTACAGATACTCGCCAGGACCGCGCTTGAGATAACGTCCGGTCTTGAAGTCGACAAGTTTCTCCCGCTTATCGTCAGGCGCGCCGTGCAGTTGTCCAACGCCGACGCCGGTGCCGTCGGGTTTTACGATGAAAAATCGGATACCCTTACATACGGCCACGCATATCGTTTTCCGGGCACCTTGTCCCAGGCGGCCATACACTCCGGGGTCGGGGTGACCGGGGATGTCATCAAAACGAAACGGCCGTCTCTGGTAAACGAATGCCCGCCGCACGCGGCATCTTCCGTTGAGTTTGCGGGTTGCGGGGTAAAGTCTTTGATTGTCGTACCGCTGCTCGTAGACGAACGGCTGATAGGTTCGCTCTTGGTCGGCAACCTTAGCGAGGCGCGCAAATTTAGCGGCAACGACTTGACGATGGTCGAAGCGGTCGGACGTCAAGCGGCGATAGCCATCGAGAACTCGCGGCTCTTCGCGGAGACCGAGGAGCGGGCGAGGCGCAGCGAGGCCGCGAACGAGATAAGCCGAATCATCAGCTCCACCCTCGAACTCTCCGAAGTCCTCCAACGGGTCATCAATGAGACAAGCAATGCTATCGGCATCGAGGCCGGAGGCATCTTCTTTTACCAGCCTGATGAGGGTAGGTTCTACGGGCAGATGGGCTATGGTCCGGTCGGTGAGCGCATCCATGACATCGTCGAGGACGCGAGCAAGTTTCGCTTCGCCGCCGAGGCGATAAAGACCAAAGAATATGTGTTGATCAAGGACGCCAATATCGACCCGCGGGTTCCCTATAATTATGTTCAGATGTTTGGGCTGCGCTCGGTACTGGTGCTGCCGCTGGCCGTTAAAGACAAGGTGAGCGGGGTTATCGTATTAAGCCATACCGACGGGGAGCATGAATTCGACGAGGACCAGATAGCGTTTGCCGAATCCATCGCATTGCAGGCGGCAATCGCTATCGAAAACGCTCGTCTATTTGAAAAAAGCCGCCAATCGGCCAAGGAGGCGGGCCTGCTTATCGAAGCCAGCGATACGCTCACCTCCGCGCTCAATATCAATGATGTCCTCCAGCGGCTCGGCCTAGTCGCTACCGAGTTGACAGGGTTGAAGCGCGGCAGTATCCAGTTTTACGACCCCGAACGCCGGGGCATCGAATTTGTCGCGAGTATCGGTCGGCCAAATTTCGCGGTGGGGACGCGCGTCTCGCTAACGGAGATGGGCGATATGCTCGCCTCGATGTATGCGGAGATACGAACGGTCGTCATCGATGACCTCCAAACCGAGAGCCCACTCCGGGACTTCGTCGCGGACTTGGATATGAAGTCGCTCCTCGGTGTGCCCATAGCTCAGCGTGATGAAATAATCGGCGGCCTGTTTCTCGATAACCCGGGCGCCTCTCCGGCTTTTACGCCATCGCAAATCAGGCTGGCTGAAGCGATAGCGAGAGAGGCGGCGCTGGCCATATCGAACGCGCGTCTCTACGAGAAGATAAAGGACGCCTATGAGCGCGAGAGATACGTAGCCGATGTCCTGCAGCGCAGTTTCTTGCCGGGGCGCTTGCCGCAAATACCCAACACCGAACTGGCGGTCTACTATGCGTCGGCGAGCGAGGCCGCTAAAATCGGCGGAGATTTCTACGATTTCATCGACATCTCGGACAGTCTTATCGGACTGGTCATCGGTGATGTCAGCGGCAAAGGTATCGAAGCCGCCTCTACTACCGCGCTCGCAAAATATACGATGCGCTCGTTCGCCTACCAAGCCAAATATGCCTCAGGCGTCGTCGAGATGGCTAACCGGGTCATATCGCGAGACATCGAGACCGGCACTTTTATCACCCTTGTTTACGCGGTTTACGATTGGAACAGCGGTCGCTTGTTAATCTCCAACGCCGGACATCCTCATCCCATACATTATTCGGGAACGCTCCGTCGGGCGCGCCAGATAGAAAATTTCAACGCGGCGTTCGGCATTTTACCGGACTTGGCCTATACCGAGACGGTCGAGAGGTTGAGCGAGGACGACTTCCTCGTCTTCTACACCGACGGGGTAATCGAGGCGCGGCACGGCTCGGAGTTCTACGGCGTAGAGCGCCTGATGCGCGCAGTAGAGGTTCACGCGTACCTCTCCGCCGAAGAGTTGGTCGGACGCGTGATAGAGGAGGTCACGTTCTTCGCGCGCGGCCGCCTCACCGACGATATCGCCCTGAGTATACTCAGAAGAAAGTCGGCTAAGTAGAATACCTGGTATTTTCGGCTACTTCACCGTAAAATTATATCTCGAGGATTCTTATGAGGACTAAACCCTCGAAATGTTGGGCGCGCTCACACCCGTTTGTTTTTGCCGCGTCCGTTGTTCCCAAGAGGCCGTTCCCGTTTCTATCCGGTTGCGTATTGTGAGGTATGTCGATGCATGACAATAATATAAAGCGGTTGTTGAACGATATGAAGAGCGGCCAAATCGATGTCGATGAGGCTTACGCCAAACTAAGGGATTTGCCCTTCACGGAGCTGGGGTTCGCTAAGGTCGATAACCACCGCGCGCTGCGAAAGGGATTCCCGGAGGTCATATACTGCGAAGGAAAGACCGCGGAACAGGTAGAGGCTATCGCCGCTACTATCCTTGAGCGGGGAAGCGCGCTTTTGGCGACCCGAGCCGGGCGCGGCGCATACGATGCCGTCAGAGGCATCTGCTCCGACGCCGTCTATCACGAGGCGGCCCGGGTTATCGCGGTCGACCGCCGCCCCCAAGAGGCGCCCGTCGGCTTCGTGGCGATCCTGAGCGCCGGTACGGCGGATCTTCCCATTGCCGAAGAAGCCGCGATAACCGCTGAGATGCTCGGCGCGCGCGTCGAACGCGTCTTCGATGTGGGTGTCGCGGGTCTCCACCGCCTCTTGGCCTTTTACCAGACAATTGTCTCCGCCAAGGTTATTGTGGTCGTCGCCGGTATGGACGGCGCGTTGCCGAGCGTCGTCGGAGGCCTCGTATCTTGTCCGGTCGTAGCGGTTCCCACCAGCATCGGTTACGGGGCGCACTTTGGCGGACTCGCCCCGCTGCTGACGATGCTCAACTCATGCGCCACCGGTGTCGCGGTCGTCAATATCGACAACGGCTTCGGCGCGGGGTATATGGCCGCGCTCATAAACCAAATCGGCGAAGACGAAAGATAGGACATGAAGACGCTTACCCAAAAACACGCGCATCTCGAAGATATGCTGCGCGAGATGGACAGCCTTCTCGTAGCGTTTTCCGGGGGTGTCGACAGCACGCTCCTTTTGAGGGTGGCGCATGGGCTTCTCGGTGGCGACGTCCTGGCGGTGACCGGGGTCTCCGCGACGCTCCCGCCCGGTGAGCGGGGGCGGGCGGCGAGCATAGCCGCCGCCATCGGAGTCGACCACCTTTTCGTCGAAGCCGGCGAGATGTCTAATCCTGATTTCATCGCAAACCCTCCCGAGCGCTGCTATCATTGCAAGAAAGCGCGGTTTTCCGAGTTCTTAGAGATTCAATCCGAGCGCAAGCTGGCCTTGGTTGTAGACGGCGCCAACGCGGATGACGCCAATGACTGGCGCCCCGGTATGCGGGCCGCGGCGGAGCTGGGGGTGCGAAGCCCGCTGAAAGAAGTCGGCTTCACCAAAGCCGAGATACGCCGGCTCGCGGCGGAGTTGGGCCTTGCCAATTGGGACGCCCCAAGCTCACCGTGCCTCGCTACGCGCATCCCATACGGACAGCCCATTACCGAAGAGAAGCTCCGTCAGATAGGAGAGGCGGAGCAGTTTCTTGCCTCGCTAGACTTGGGTGAGTTGCGTGTTCGTCACCACGGCGAGCTGGCGCGGATAGAGCTTGGCAGAGTAAAGATGGCCGACGCGCTCGCCTGTGCGACTGAGATACACGAGCGCTTTGCCCAAATCGGTTTCAGGTTCGTCGCCCTTGACCTGCGGGCGTTTAAGAGCGGCAACATGAATATCGGCCTCGAAGAGGACTCGCCCAACAGGTAAGCGGTGCGGGCTCGTGTCGCATGTCGAATCTCCTAAAACTCCTAATTCGCAGCGTTATCCATAGGCAATTCCACGGATAATAGACCTCGCTATCCTGGAAGAGCTTGACATCGTCAAAGCGCGGTGGTACGGTCGCTCTATAGTAAGGCGCACTAAATTTATCGGAATTATAAAGAAAGCAAAGCAGGGAGTAAGATGAAATTTTCGGCCAAGAGCGAGTACGCGCTTAGGGCATTAGTCGATATGACACACTATTTCGGACAAGGCCCCGTCGGCGTGCGCGAAATAGCGGCGCGCCAGGGTATTCCCGAGCGCTTTCTTGAACAGCAAGTAACGGTTTTGCGCAAAGCAGGACTAGTAAAAAGCCGGCGCGGCGCCCAGGGCGGGGTTTTGTTGGCGCGCGACCCGGAGAGTATCACGGTCTTTGAGGTAATAGAAGCCCTGGAGGGGTCGCCCGCCGAGGTGAGCTGTGCCGGGAGCTATGCGTCCGAGTGCGCGAGAAACGCGCAGTGCGCGATACAAGACCTTTGGTGCCAAGTCGGACGCGCGGTCGAGCGTGTCCTCAAGGGGACGACCTTGAGGCAGCTGGCGATGGACCAGGTTCACTATGACCAAACACTCAAACCGATGTATTATATCTAAAACATTAAGGGGGAGACACATGGCGCAAATCTATAACGACCTTTCGGAGACTGTCGGTCGAACGCCTTTAGTCAGGCTCAACCGGGTCACCGACGGGGCGGACGCGGTGGTCGTTGCGAAGATAGAGTCGTTCAACCCGGCCGGCAGCGTAAAAGACCGAATCGGTGTCAACATGATCGACTTCGCCGAGCGCGAGGGAAAGTTGCGTCCCGGGCAGACCATCGTGACCTTCGCAAGCGGCGGCGCAAGGGCGAAAGGCTCGACCATAATCGAGCCTACTAGCGGAAACACGGGAATTGCGCTCGCTTTTGTCGCGGCGGCCCGTGGATATAAGGTCATTCTTACCATGCCGGATACGATGAGCCTCGAGCGGCGCAATCTGCTCAAGGCGTACGGCGCGGAGCTTATTCTCACCTCCGGCGCGGAAGGCATGAAGGGGGCGATTGCTAAAGCGGAAGAGATAGGCCGCGAAAACCAGGAATTTTATATGCCGCAGCAATTCGAGAACCTGGCCAACCCCGATATCCATCGCCGGACGACGGCGGAGGAGATATGGCGCGACACCGATGGCGCAATCGACATATTGGTAGCAGGCGTCGGGACCGGCGGGACTATTACCGGCGTCTCCGAAGTAATAAAGGAGCGCAAACCCGGTTTTAAGGCCATCGCCGTCGAGCCGACCGATTCACCAGTGCTCTCTGGTGGACAGCCGGGTCCGCATAAGATTCAAGGAATCGGGGCGGGCTTCGTGCCGCCGGTGCTCAATCAAGAGATAATAGATGAGATAGTCCAGGTCACAAATGACCAGGCGTTTGAGTATACTCGCAGGTTAGCCCGCGAGGAGGGCATACTGGCGGGCATCTCAAGCGGTGCCGCGGCCTGCGCCGCGGTCCAGATAGCCCAGCGTCGAGAGTACCGGGGCAAGCTGATCGTAGTTCTTCTGCCCGATACCGGTGAGCGGTATTTGAGCAACCCGGTCTTCGCCGATTTTGAATAATCCGCTAACGCGTAAGGGGTGCTTTAGGTGTTTAAGGCGCTAAGGGAAGAGATAAAAACGATATTTGAAAAAGACCCGGCGGCAAAGAGCGTGCTGGAGGTAGTCTTCTGCTACCCGGGGTTTCACGCTATCTTAATGCATCGATTCGCGCACTTGCTTTACGAAAGGCGCGTGCCGCTCATACCGCGCATCATATCTCAATTTAACAGATTTCTAACCGGAATCGAAATCCATCCGGGAGCGCAAATCGGGAGGCGCTTCTTTATCGACCACGGCATGGGCGTAGTGATAGGAGAGACCGCCGAAATCGGCGATGATGTCCTCTTGTACCAGAACTCGACTCTCGGAGGTACCGGCAAAGAAAAAGGAAAACGCCACCCCACAATCGGCGACCGGGTTGTCGTCGGCGCGGGCGCTAAGGTCCTTGGCGCCATCACCGTCGGCGACGACGTAAAAGTCGGAGCCGGCTCGGTCGTGGTGCGCTCGGTGCCGGCAAACACCACCGTAGTCGGCATACCGGGGCGCGTCGTTATGAGCCATGGGAAGCACTTGAGCGCCGAAGAAGTCCTCGAGCACGGGCATCTGCCCGACCCGGAAGCCCAGGCCATCAAATGCCTGGGGGATAAGATACGCGAGCTTGAACAAAAGATAGAAGCCCTGTCGAAGGGGGAGCAGCCGTCGGAGTTGCGGGTAGTCCCCGGTGAGCAGGGGGAGACATCGTGCGGCATCGACTTAGGCGCGACGCAAAAAGAAGGATAAGGCGCACCCTCTGCCGCTAGGATTAACGGCGCGCGTCGAGCGGGCGAGAATTTCTAGGTTTTATCAACGAGGAGGCAGCAGACTTGGAAAAATCGATTTATATGGATTACGCGGCTACGACGCCGATGAGACGAGAGGTTCTCGACGCGATGATGCCGTATTTGACCGATGAGTTCGGCAACCCGTCTTCGCTCTATACGTTAGGGCGAAGGAACAGGGGCGTCATCGAGGAAGCCCGCGAGCGCATCGCGGCGTTTCTCGGAGCCGACCCGAGGGAGATAATCTTTACGAGCGGCGGGACCGAGGCCGACAATTTTGCCGTCAAGGGGACGGTCTACGCGAATGAAAAAAAGGGTAATCATATAATAACCACCCCAATCGAGCACCATGCGGTGTTGGCGCCATGCCACTATCTCGAGAAACGCGGTTTCGATGTCACGTACCTGCCGGTCGATGAGTATGGTCTGGTCGAAGCGGCCGACGTCGCAAAAGCGATAACCGATAAGACGGTGCTCGTCTCGGTCATGCACGCGAATAACGAAATCGGCACAATCGAGCCGATAGGGGAGATATCGAAGGTGACCCGCGACAAAAAGGTATTGTTCCATACCGACGCGGTGCAGACCTTCGGCCACATCCCGACCAAGGTCGATGTGCTCGGCGTCGATTTACTCTCGATCTCCGCGCATAAGCTGTATGGCCCGAAAGGCGTCGGCGCGCTCTATGTCCGCAAGGGGACGAAGATGGTACCGATAATGCACGGCGGCGGCCAGGAGCACAACCGCCGCGGCGGGACGCACAATGTCGCCGGCATCGTAGGCTTCGCCAAGGCGGTCGAGCTGGCCGAAGAAGAGATGGACGCCGAGGCTAAGCGCCTCATCGAATTACGCGATTATCTCATCGCCGGCATCGTCGAGCGGGTCGAAGATGTCCGGGTCAACGGCCATCCGGAAAAGCGCTTGCCGAACAACGTGAGCGTATGTTTGAACGGGGCGGAGGGCGAGGCGATTCTGTTAAGTCTCGATATGGAGAATATCAGCTGTTCGAGCGGCTCAGCGTGTACCTCTGGCACTCTCGACCCATCGCACGTCCTCCTGGCCATCGGTGTACCGCCGGAGGTGGCGCATAGCTCGCTCAGGCTGACGTTCGGCGGCACGACGACCAAAGCCGAGATAGATTACGTCTTGGAGGTCTTGCCGCCTATCATAACCAAGCTGCGCGCCATGTCGCCGCTCGACGCATCCTGGGGTAAGAAGTGTTAGGAAAGTACTTATCGGGCTGCTTGACGGTTGATTGGCAGGCTAGTTGCGTTAAAAATATTATGGAGGGAAAGGATAGAAGATGTACACCGAGAAAGTAATGGAGCATTTCAGGAATCCTCGAAATGTCGGCGAGGTCGAGAACCCGGACGGCGTCGGCGAGGTCGGCAATCCGACCTGTGGGGATATGATGCGTATCACCATCAAAGTCAAGGATGACAAAATAGATGACATTAAGTTTAAGACGCTCGGCTGCGGTGCGGCAATCGCGACCAGCAGCATGGTCACCGAACTTGCCCAAGGAATGTCGCTCGGGGATGCCGAGAAGATATCGAGACAGGATATCGCGGATGCGCTCGACGGCCTGCCCCCACAGAAGATGCATTGTTCGGTACTCGCGGCTGACGGCCTGCGCGAGGCGATAACCGATTATCGCTCCAAGCATCCCGCTGAGGAAGGTTAGGGAGGTTCGCCGCGGCATGGTCGAGGCAAAGCAGCGCGTAGTCTGCGCGATGAGCGGCGGTGTGGACAGCTCTGTCGCCGCCGCCTTACTAGTCGAGGCAGGCTATGAGGTCATTGGCATCACGATGAATATCCGGCCGTCGGCGAAGACCGCTGAAGCGGCCGAGCGCTTTGGGGGTTGTTGCTCACTCTCGGACACGGACGATGCCAAGAACGTCGCCCACAAGCTAGGCATACCTCATTATACCTTTGATTTTCGCGAGGTCTTCAAAGAGGCGGTCATCGAAGACTTCGTATCCGAATACCGGCGGGGCAGAACTCCCAACCCTTGCATACGCTGCAACCAATTCGTAAAATTCAAAGCGCTGTTTAATAAAGCATTCGCCGTGGGCGCCGATTTTATAGCGACCGGACATTATGCGCAAATCGAGTTCGACGAGCGCACCGGGAGATTCGTTCTGAAAAAAGGGCGAGACAAACGGAAAGACCAGACCTATGTTCTTTATTCGCTAACACAGGAGCAGTTGGCGCACACGCTCTTTCCCCTGGGGTCGCTGACGAAAGAGGAGACTCGTGAAAAAGCCGAGTCGCTCGGCCTCTCCGTCGCCCGGAAAGAAGAGAGCCAGGAAATCTGCTTTGTGCCCGACAACGACTACGCGCGTTTTGTCGGCGAGTATGCGCCGGGAGCCGAGAAACCGGGACCGATTTACCATAAGGATGGGACTGTTCTGGGTGCGCATAAAGGGATAATCCATTACACTATCGGCCAGCGCAGAGGATTGGGGATATCCTGGCCTGAGCCGCTCTACGTCATCTCCATCAGCGAAGAGGAAGCCGCGATAATCGTCGGCACAAAGGAAGACCTTGGCGGGAGAGGGCTTGTGGCCAATGATATCAATCTTATCTCAATCGCCGAGTTGACATCGCCGATGAGAGTGTGCGCAAAGATACGGTATAAGTCGCCCGAAGTCCCCGCGACGCTTGTTCCCCTCGACGACGCCCGGGTCAGGGTCGAATTCGACGAGCCGCAATCGGCTATCACACCAGGTCAAGCCGTCGTCTTCTACGATGGGGATATTGTGGTCGGCGGCGGCACTGTAGAGGAAGCCCTCTAGGCCAATATTTTCGCCAAACGCATGTCGTCCGTGCGAGGTCTCTATTATTCGGCGCTTCGCAGCGTCGCATACGGGTTTACAGCGGAACCCCCGCCTCTGTGAATCTCGAAATGCAGGTGGGGGGCGCTCGCGCTCGCGTTCCCGGTGCTGCCGACCGAGCCGATGACTTGACCCGCCTCGACCCTCGTTCCCGAACCGATCCCCGCGCTGATGCCGTTGAGGTGCGCATAGTAGTAGGTATTTCCGTCATCGCCGTCGAGATATATGGTAACCCCGCCGAGACCCCTGTCGTAAGGCGTCGTTCTGCCGATGGTTCCCGAGACGCACGCGACTACCGGTGTGCCCTTTAACGACATGATATCGGTGCCTTTATGCCGGCGGCCTCCCGAGCGCGGCGCGCCCCAAGTATCCACATAGGAGTTTGAGCCGGTGACCGGAAAGACGAAGCCCGTTCGCGATTGACCGCGGGACACATAGGCTCTAGAAGCGCCGGCGCGAGCCATGGCGAACTTGCCGTCATTGCTTCCGGCAGCCCTTTTGTTTAACTGCGCCAACTTCGCGTTCCTAATAGAGTACTGCTGGTAAAGCTCTTTTCTAAGTGATTCGGCAGTAGCCAGTTGCTTCGCATATTTTGCTCTCGAAGCCGCGAGTCCCCGGCTCTGCTTGTCGAGGCCGGCTCGGAGTGTCTTAGTCGTGCTTATCAAATCGAAATCGCGGTAAAGAACGTATGACAACAATTTTGCCCTGGAGAGGAAATCCGTAAAATCATCGGAGAGTACGAGAACGGATAGGAAGCTGGACGGTCCCGTCTTGTACATATAGGTTACGCGCCTGTCGAGGTTTTTTCTCAGGGTTTCGATCTTGGCCTTAGTCTTATTGACTTCAGCCTCGTTCTTGCGAATTTCGTCATCGACGACTCTGACTTCCGTCAGCGATTGCTCGTAAAACAAGTTGGCCTTCTCGAGGGAGGCCCGGTTGTTTGCCATCTCTTCTCGTATTCGCTCTATCTCCTCTTGCTTATCTACTACGTCCGCGCCCGCGGACACGGACACGCCCGACAATATCAGCACGACTACTAGTATCGGCAAGATCAACACCGTCTTTTTACCGCCCAAACAAAGCACTTCCTTCCAAGTAACAACGCTTGAAGGCCGCGAAAGACACGCATGTTACGCTTGACACACCATGAAACAGCCGAGCACGCCTGCCCGATGTCCTATAGCGGTTCAGATCGGTATTCTTGGGATAAAGAAATCTTCAATGCTAAAATGCGGTGTGAGAACTCGTGTTGTGTTTAATGCAGGGATTAAGTAGCTGCGTGTCCGAAATCATCAAGAAAGATGCATTATTTCGCTAGGCCTATAAACGTTTGATTTTAATTTCAAAGAAAATTTTGTATATCACTCCTTCTTATCACTGCTTAAGTGTTATATTCTCCCTCAAGGATTCGCTATTGTCCATGCCAAAAACTGGAAAAGCGCGTCCAGCGGCTAAGTGTAGCCGTAGTAATCGCAGGTAAGACGGTTCGAGCTAGCCCGATAAAAAGTCGCAATAATTATTAGCGCAAGCCGGTTGTCACTGCTCTTTTTCGGAGAATATCTTGCCGGTGGAGAGGCCGGGGACAGGAGACCGACCTGCTTCGAGCGTCTTCACGGAGGCCGGCTGCCACTATAGCATACATGGACTAGGGGTACCCCGTATACTATATGTATAATTAAGTTATACAGGAAGTATATGAACATACTTACCCAAATTTATCAAAGACCCCTTGCTTTTTGGTGACGATTTTGTTATTCTAAAGACAACATAGGTCCCGGATGTGCAATGGCGCCCCTCCAGTTGCTCATCCGGGTTCTTTTTTACCCCCAAACCTCATCTCTTATCAAAAACCGTTGCCGTGCGAGGGCTGATAGGGGTCACGCATAGACTCGTAGCCCAGCCCGTTAGGGTTAGATTTCTAATCATATCCGTACGCCTGCCGATACTAATGGAAAAGTGTGAGGGGTAGGGTCGAGATGGCGGTTCCCAAACAAAAAGCAGAGAATATAGGTAGACTGACGATAGACGCGAACTATCGGCATATATCGCGAGCGCGCGAGTTTATTCTCAATATCGCACGGACTGTGGCTATCGGCGATGAAGCTGCCGACGATATAGTTCTCGCGACCGTCGAAGCGGTGACCAACTCGATTCGCCATGCAAACTCGGCTTGTGTAGTGGTTGAAGTCAATCGTAGCGGTGACTCGATGGTGGTTCGGGTAATAGATGATGGGAGCGGTTTCGATACCTCCTCCGATATCCGCGAGTTCCCCTGCGTGGAGGATTTGGGCGGACGGGGCATACCGCTCATGCACCTTCTCATGGACGACATTTCCATCAACTCCGAGCCCGGCAAAGGGACCGAAGTCGTTCTTTTGAAGAAGTTTAAAGTCGCCCAAGACGGTTCACGGCAGAAGGCCAGGGCGGCAAGCGGCTAATAATTCTCTTATCGGTAAGGCTTAGCCTTTTTCTTTTAGCGCGTTATTTAGAATTGCGTAGCCCCCGTGAAATTGAAATCCCGAATTTTCAGCGCCGGCACGTAAATCGTTCCCAAAAACGCGTCTTTCATCTGTCGCTCATCCGATACTTGTTCCACCTGAGAGAGGGCTCCCAGGATGCTCTGCGTAAAGCGGAGGTTCTTAATGCCGGTTTTTATTTCGCCGTTTTCCACGAGGAAGGTACCGTCTCTAGTCATGCCGGTAAGCGTCGTCTTAATCGGGTCCTCAAGGTTCGTGTAGTGAAAACTGGTCACGAGTATGGCGCGCTCAGAGCCTCTAACCATCTCGCTCAAGGACAAATTCCCGGCGCCGACGATGAGGTTGAGCGGAAGCGGGCCGTGGATATTCGGGGCCGGCAGGCCGTGCCCGGTCGACTCCACCCCTTCTTTTGCCGCCGTATACGTATCATAGCAGACGCCCTTAGCGACACCGTTTTCAATGAAGGATACCTTTTGCTTAGGGACGCCCTCGAAATCGAAGGGCAGGCCTATAGTGTGGTCGTCGAAGGCGTCATCCCAAATCGAAATCAGGGGGCTGACGATCTCTTGCCCGAGACGCTCTTTCATGAAGCTTCGGCCTTCCTGGAGCGAAAGGGCGCCAAAGCCCGCAAACGCCATGAACGAGACCATGTCGGCTACCGCGTCAGGCTCGAGTATGACCGTGTAGTGCCCAGGCTCGATATCTATGGGGTCAATGCTCATACGCGCTTTGTCGGCCGCCTCTGAGGCGACTTGGTCGACATCGATGTCGTCGACATCGACGGCTATCGCGCTGCCGTAGCCGGAACTCGTCTCGGCCATCATGACCGTCTTCAGCGACGCGTCGCTCACGACCGTTGTCGCCAACACCCCGAGCGTATTCGCGATTCCGATGATGTTGTAACCGGTCGAAAACGCCCCCGCTGCCGTCAAGTCTCCGTCTTCAGCGACGCGGATCAGCTTCTCGACCTGTCGGGCCCGTCTCTCAGGAGAGCAATCTACCGTCGACGAGGCGACGAGGTCTCTCTTGAGCGTATCTTTAGGGGAGGGGAGAGAGATAAACCGGTCGTCCGGCGGCCGGTGCGCGGCCATCTCGACGGCTCTGTCGACCATAGCTTTGACCGAATCGGCGTCGAGACGGTTGGTCGACGCGTACCCGAGACGTTTTCCCACCGCCGCCCGTATCGACAATCCCATATTCGTCTCGGAGACGTTTTGGTGAATGTGGTTGTTGGAAAAACGGGTGAGGGCGGTTTCGCGCGCACTCGCCAAGACCTCTAGCTGGTCCGCGTTCGAATGTTCCACAGCGAGGCGCATAACGTCTTCGATTTGCTTTACGTCTATCATCGACCCACACCCACCCTCACGTTGCGAAATCTTGCCGGAGCGGCCCCGTGGGCGACGTGAGACACCTGCAGGGGCTCTCCTTTGCCGCAATTGGCGAGACCCCAGATACGCCATTCGTCTCGACCGGCAATCGCGTCGCACGAGTTCCAGAAATCCGGCGTAAGTCCGGTGTAGTTGGGGTTTTTGATTACCGCCCCAAGCTTGCCGTTCTTTATCTCCCAGCCTATCTCGGCGGCGAATTGAAAATTCAGGCGCTTGTCGTCAATACTCCAACTGCGGTTTGTCGAAAGGTACAACCCGTCTTTTACGCCGTCTATCATCTCGGCAAGCGAAGAGTCGCCGGGGAGCAAGTTTATATTGGTCATCCTTATAAGAGGCAGTCTGCCCCAGCCGTCCGCGCGCATGCAGCCGTTGCTGGTCTGCCCGAGGATGGGCGCGGTCTCGCGCGACGTCAGATAGCCTTTGAACAACCCGTTTTTTACGATATCGAATCGCTGCGCCGGGATACCTTCGTCATCGTAGGCGAAGGTGCCGAGTGCCCCGGGTATCGTCGCGTCGGCGGTGATGTTTACGATGGGCGAGCCGTATCTTAGTTTGTCGAGTTTATCCAGGGTCAGAAAGCTCGTGCCCGCAAAGCTCGCCTCCATCCCGAGAACCCGGTCCAGCTCTACCGGATGCCCGCAGGACTCATGGACCTGGAGCGCGAGCTGGCTCCCATCTAGTATAATAGTCATTTCGCCGCTCGGGCATTCTTTCGCCGTGAGCAGTTCGACCGCTTCCTCAGCGATTCGCGCGGCGTGCTTACCGAGTTCGAGACTTTCGATGAACTCATAGCCCGCGGTCGCCCAATCTCCGCCATGAGAATTTGGATAAGAACGTTCCTGGATATCCTTTCCCGAAATCGCTATCGCGTGAATTCCGGCACCGCACTCGGTCGTCTCTTGTTCGATATAGCTTCCTTCAAGGCTCGCAAAGACCTTTTTTTGCCGCGCCATTTCCATCGACGCGGTGGCGATGGAGACCCCCGGTGTTTTCCGGATAACCTCCTCGGCTTGGCTCAGTAGCGCCAGTTTGTCTTTGAGCGCGACGTCAAACGGGTCTTTCTGAACAGGTGATATAAACGAGTCCGTTATAACGGGGGCGGGGGCGAGGGTTACGTTCTTATGCTTGACGAGAGCGCTAGCCTTTGCGGTCGCTACCGCGAGGCGGGCGACCCGCTCGATCTCGACCCGCTCGACTAAAAAGCTGCCCGCGAATCCCCAGGCTCCATCGGCGATGACCCGGATGCCGAAACCGTAGTTGGTGGAGGTCCCGAGTTCTTCGACACGCCCGTTTTTGATAATAATCGCTTCGTTCTGTCGCTCGATAATCCGAATATCCGCATATGTCGCGCCGTACGCTTTGGCGACATCGAGGGCGAGAAAGGCCAATTCCTTCATTTATCCTCCCATTCGATGATATATGAATTCCCCTAAAGGCCTTCTGATAAGCCTTTTATTCTTTATCGAGGCACTCGCCAAATAAAATAAGTAAACGCTAGACTTGCCGGCGTTTCTCAGGAATAGATAATACCACAATTTTAAGATTTGTTTAAGTCGCGACGATGGCCTAAGGTGTTTCGCCCGCGACGGGAATGTTGCTCAAGATGCGACGCGCGCCCGCATGGTCTCGGCGTTCGCTCATCTTGCTGATTTTGACGAAATCGTTGCGTTTAGGTGCGTGGATGAAGTAGCCTTCGCCAAGGTATATACCGACATGGTGGATGGGTCGCCCGAAGAAGACCACGTCTCCCGATTGGAGGTCGTCATAGGCCACCCCGACGCCGAGTTTCGCTTGCGCGCGGGAATAATAGGCGAGATTGACGCCAAATTTTGCAAAGACGACCTGAACCAGTCCCGAGCAGTCGAGTCCGGTTGCCGGGTTTTTCCCGCCCCACACATAAGGTACGCCGAGATATTGGAGCGCTTCGTATGCGATCGTGCCGGGCTCAAGCGATATCTCGTCGGCAGACCGCTTCGACACGAGCGTGTTTACGACGTTGACTTGTTCGCGCCGGCGCTCGGCTTCTTTGTTCTCGATTATCTGCCTGGTCTGCGCATCTATACTCGCCAACAGCTCTGTCTCTTCCCGGATTTTTGCTTCAATCGCTGTTTTTCTCTGCTCTAGCTGGACGGTGAACTCTTTTTGCTGCGCGAACAAATCATCGAGCGAACTCTTGGTCTCCTCGACCTTGGCGTGCTGTTCTTCGATGCCGCGAAGCAGCTCGGCATCGTGTTCGCTGATTTTAAGCAGGAAGCTGAGGCGTGTTATCAAATCTTTGAAGCCGGCTTTGTTGACGAGGGCGTCAATCGGCTCCACGTTGCCGTGCCGGTAAATCTCCACGATACGCTCATTGAGGATTTTGCGTTGCGCCTCCAGCTCGGCTTCGTACCAGCGTAGCCTTTCGTTGGCGTTGTTTAGGCTGGTCTCAATCGCGGCCAACTTAGCGCTTTCCGCGAAGAAGTCTGTGTTTAGGCCTTCCAGCTCGCCGCCTAAGAGGTCGAGTTCTTGAGTTATTCTCTCTGCTTGCGTCTGTCTGACGACTGTTTCCGCTTCCGCGAGCGCGCGCTCCAGCTCGGCGGTGGCTGTCGTGTCGCTGCTTATCTGGTTCGATGTTTCGGTTGCGGGGTTGGTAGTTTGTGGTGCGGGTTCTTGTACCGGCTCCGGTATTGCTAATACCGGTCCTATTTGGATAAACAGCATCAAGACTGCGAGAGTTAAATATACAGCCTTATGGCGATACAATGATTCCTCCTAAAAAACTTACTGAATCGTATTTTAGCATATCACACATGCGATTACCAGTAATCTAAAAAACCACTATATCAGCCAAGTATAATGTGGCTCAGAAGCTTTTGCAATCGCGAAACCGATATGCTATCATTATTGATGCCGCAAGGCGATAATGGCGCGGGGTGGAGCAGTCCGGTAGCTCGTCGGGCTCATAACCCGAAGGTCACAGGTTCAAATCCTGTCCCCGCTACCAGGTAAAAGAGGCTTCTTGGAAGCCTCTTTTATGTTGTGCGCCATGGTGCGACGTGTTCCACGAGCCCGCTTCTTGCCCGATTCAAAATAATACTGAAATAAACGATAGGGTAACGCGCAAATCCAGACAAAATAAAAAACGGCGAATGGGTTCGCCGTTTTTTTGTGGCAACGGTGGTTCTAATGCGGAAATAGAGGAGAAGTCAAGTTGTCTCGACTCCGTTAACAATTGGTACAAACTTTTTCGAACCGCTCCCGTGCCCCCAGTACGTAACATATATTAGCAAGTTATTCGCTCAAAAACAATATGATTTAGCATAAAAGTGCGAGAATACCGGCGATGGCCGGCGATGTCGCGCTCAATGACGGTCGTTGCCCCAATGCGTAACACTCCGTTGTCGCGAGCGCTGATGTTTTTGAAGTGCGACTATTGTGGTTTTGGCAGGGTGCCGATATGAGATACGAGCGCGGGATTTCAAATCTTGGGCATCGTCAAGTTAATGGGGTGACGATAGCGTGCCGTTGAGTCAAGCTGAGCTGAAAAAGGTCTTCGGTTCGTTTAGCTACCGGAAGGACCCGAAAAAGAGAGGCGCGGTCATAATCGACCGCGGGTGGGTGAAGGCGCACATCGTCTCGATTTCGACGCCGTTCGGGCGCTTTCCGTGCCACAGACGTGTCTCATTTCAAATGGAGGCTTTCGTGCGCGAGGCGTGTGGCGAAAAGCTGGTCACCGATATCGGAGGGATTTGGGTCGCCCGTCATATCTTGTGGGACCCGCGCCGTCCTCTCTCGGGCCATGCCTACGGATGTGATATCGACATCAACGTCGATGACGGCCTGGATGGGCCGGGAGGTAAGCTCAATTACGGCGCGAATTCCTACCAGCCCCCGGCACTGCTCGGGCTTGCTGAAAAATGGGGTTTTGAATGGGGCGGCCACTGGCGACGCAACCAAGACGGCATGCATTTTTCGTGCATCCGCGTGATTGCCAAAGAAGGCGCCGCTATCAAACCATAGGGCTTCCCGACTGCCCGGTCGGGAAGTGTGAGCCGAGCGTACTTATCTCCATCAGGTTGACGATGAGTTGCACTTCGTCCGCGCTCATACCCGCATGTTTCGCTATTTGCGCGGAACTCCAGCCCTTTCTGCTCAGTTCGTATACTTCTTTGTGTTTTAGGGAGTGACTTTTCGGGGGAGGGGCCACGGTCGGATTACCGATTTCCTCTATGACGAGCGGTTGCAACTCTTCACCGTATTCATAGTAATATTGGAGTTGTCTCAAGCGGTCGTCGGCGGATTCTATCATCTCATTGAGCCTGGTGGCCGCGTTATCCATATCGGACATAGCACGGGTAACCGATACTTGGAGTTCTTTTATCATAAAGCTCAATGAGTTTTCGAGTGAGCGCATCTCTTCGTGCTGTTTCTGCGCTCTGTCGCCGGATGATAGTTTGCGCAACGCTATCCATGCCGCGACAGGCAACACAATCAGTACTGAGAGAAGTATGATGACAATCGACAAGAAGCTCGAATCCACTGTTACCTCTAAATTGTTATATCTATCATGTGCTCTGGTTCGTCTTTTGGTCCGTTCGTGTTACCATTGTCTTTCTCAGCAGCGCCGTCCGCACCCGACCGACCATCTTTTTGACCGCTGCCTTTTTCTGAATCTTTCTGTTTGTGCTCTATTCTTACCTCATCGGCACGGGTCGAAGAGCGAACCTGTTGCTTCTTGATTTCACTCTTTTTTTGTAGCTCTTCAGCGAACTGCTGCTGCTGTGTTTTCGATTGCTGCTGCTGGTTTTGGTGCATTTTTTCGACTTCTCGAGCCTTATGCATCAAAATCTGAAGATCGGTTGGCCGTATTGACATCGTAGATCCTTTCAACTAAGGAAAAGCCGTAGTCAACAACCCTTACTCAACAAATCAGCTCGTGTAAGAATTATAGCATGCAAGCATACGACCATCCAGCGCAAAAGCTTCTCAATAGCGTCCTATCGTTTCATCGATGCGAGTTGCGCCGATGATGATATTTTTGTCGACCGGTGTCTTTATGTGATGCTCTTTTACGCTTTCTTCGGGGTCGCTCCTTGAAATCCTCTAATGTAATCTTCGAGAAGGAAAATGTGGTGAAAAACAGAGCATCGAGCGGCCACGTTATTTCCTTTTCATATTCTTATGGGAGACTTGTTCCTCAATGACAAACTTGATGATTTTGTCGCGGTCAGCCTCGCGAATCTTTGTGAAACCGATGCCTAGCAGGTATTCGTTCTTAATGATGCTCTTCGGTACGACTCGGGTGATTTCGCCGAACAGCTCCATTTGTGAGCCGCCGGGCAGAGTAATCGATAGCCGAATCCTCGACCCCGTGTAGGGGGTTCTCGTAGCGCGAATCATCATGCCTATACCGCTCTTAGGTCCCAAACTAATCCTTCTATCGGCATTCCATCGGTAGCTTCTTCGTTTGCGCCGATGATTTGGTACAAAGCTAAAGCCGACGGTTTTGAGACGCGAAAATATTGGCGACGTTGCACAAAGTCGACTTCCGCCGAAGGTCGAAGCATAAACCGGGTACTCTCGTTTTCGAACTCGACAACCTCTGCTTTGATCAGATAGGCGCCGTTATCTTGCGGGAGAATCATCGTCAACCTATTTTCGGCATCGGGTTGTATCGAGATCGTTTTCTTTCCAAGCGCCCGGCAGGCTACGAGTTCGCGGTTGAGCACGTTATCGATGCCGAAAGGCCATGAGTTGCCCCTAGCGTCTTCGATATAGATAATCTGACCTGTTTTGATTATATCCAGCGCCCCAAGTTGCATCTGTCCATCCGCCTTTTTCTAGTCGAGCGGCCTCGAAAATATATTCTAATTTAATTGAGGAGTTCGGACATGTGCGCGCGGAGTTTTGCGACAGCACGCAAGCGAATCTGTGAAATCCTCGATTCCGAGAGTTCGAGAACCTCGCTCGCCTCTCTTAAAGTAAGACCTTCGTAGAAGTATAAGGTGACGACGGAGCGCTCCTGTTCGTTGAGACTGTCGATCGCCTCGACAAGCGCGGTACTGAGTTCGGTCGACTCCAGAAGCTCGACCGGGTTATAGGAGTTCTTGTCTTCGATGCGCTGGCCCAGAGTGATTTCGCCCCCGTCGTCCTGGACGATAAAATCATCGAGCGACAGTAAGGGGAGCCTGCTTACGGCGGCCTGCATAGCGTTGAAAGATTCCAAGTCCACATTAAGCTCTTCGGCCACTTCTTGATCCGTAGCTGTTCTGCCCAGCCTCAACTCGACTTCGGTAAACGCCTTTCCGAGCACTTTCGCCTTCTGTCTCAATGAGCGGGGAGCTATATCATACGCTCGGAGTCCGTCGAGGATCGCGCCTCGGATTCTCGGTATGGCGTAGGTCTCGAATTTGATGCCCCGGCCATGGTCGAACTTTTCTATGGCGTCCATTAGACCGAAAACTCCATAGCTTACCAGGTCTTCTCTCTCGACCTCCGCCGGCAAGTTGTCCTTAATGCGCTCGGCGACATACTTTACGAGCGAAAGATGCTCGAGAGTGAGTTCTTCTTTTGCCCGTTGGTCACCGTATACCTTGCAACGCACCCAAGTATTCGGCGTAACCAGTACCATCGTTGTTGTTCACCGCTTCCGATTGCCCTGCTTATTGAGCGACATTGTCTGTATCGGTCTCTATTCTTTTAGGCTTGAACGGTTCGAATTCTTTTATTTCGGGGGAGTCGGCGTCATTGGGCGGGTTGTTTGTCGAGAGCATGTTTTCCAGCGGTGTCGAGGTCAAGTCGAGGCCGGTTCCTTTCCTATCCTCTTCTTGGGCTTTACGGAGAGCATCCGCTATTTCTTGAGCGTTATCGGAGGATCGCTCGGCGGTCGCGGTTAGTTTCGCAATCGAGTCTCTCGCCGCACCGATCACCACCGAGCCTATGATGCTTAGCACAATCCACACAAGGAACGCGCTTATGGCGAAGACGATGAAAAAGCGCTCGACTATTACGTAATATATATCGCCGCCGGTCGCGAGCGCCAGAAGGGAAGAGATGAGGCTTAAGACGATACTAAACGCGACCGTTAGTTTTTTGATTGTCTCACTGGTCATCTAGTTTCTCCTAGGTGACCGCCGACGTTTTCCGGCGCGGTCTATCTGCTCCTTAAAAAGATGGCCGACGATTCGGTCGCGGTCTACTTCATCGATGAGCGCAAAGTGCACACAGAGCAGGCTCTTGCCGATTATGGGCTCATCGGGGATACAGCGGACTACCTGACCGACCAAGCCGATAGTGCGCCCGTTTGCGACCTCGATTTCCGTGCGCAATGGGGAGCCCGACGGCAATTCGGCGCTCTTATCGATAATAAACGACATTCCATTGCCGCTAAGGTCTTTTACCGGAGCCTCGATGAGGTTGTCCGTGAGTATGTCGTCGGGGCCGTTTACCGGGCGATAGCGCGCTCGCACAAGTGGCCTGGAAAGCCTGAAAAACTCGCGCCGTTGTACGCGAACGGTTCCTTTTAGCAGCGAAAGTTTTAGTCGGACCGGGTCCTGTTCGATCTCGACTACGCGGGTAGGGAACTTATAGATGCCGCTCTCCGTTGCGCAAACGATTATGAATTCTTCGCCGGATTTAATTTCGATGGAACGCGGCTGCTCCATCAAAAGTTCGCAGGTTATAGTATTAAAGTCGTCCGAGGTCGAGCCGATTGTAAAAGGCCAGCTTTGTCTGGGCCTTATCTCGATCGTTATAAACAATCCTGGTTTTAGCACTTTATGGTTGCGCAAAATCTCACCTATCTTTCGAGCAACCTGGAGAGAAAACCCCTTAGGCCGGCTCCTCCGCCCGTGCTCAAACCATACTCCTCCGGCACATCGAGCTTCGCGGCAATCTCCTTTATGCATTTCGATGCGCGTGAACTGGGATACAGCGTCAAAAGAGGCTTCTGTTTTCTTACGGACATGTTGACCGAGGGGTCTGTGATAATGAAGCCTATGGTGTCTATGTGTTTATTGAGGAATTGCTTTGACGCCATGGTTATCCTATCGGCAATCTCGCGTCCCTCTTTTTCACTGGAGACCATGTTGACCACTATTTTTATATCGACCTCTATATCCCGTTGCGTTAGTACTTTTATGAGGCCGTATGCATCGGTAATTGCCGTTGGCTCGGGTGTTGTGATGACGAGGGTTTCGCGCGCCGCAAGGATAAAGGCGATGATATCCTTAGAGATGCCCGCGCCCGTATCTATGAGTGCGATGTCGGCCTCTTCATCGAGGTACACAAAGTTTTCGATGAGCTTCTGCTGATTTTCGTCGCTAAGGTTGGCCAGTTCGGGTATGCCTGAGCCGCCGGGGACTATCTTTATGGACTCCGGACCGTCGACAAGGATGTCGTTTATCGATTTTGACCCATCCACCAGGTGTTGAAGGTTGTATTTTGGGTTTATGCCGAAGAGTACATCGATGTTGGCCATCCCCAAGTCAGCATCGAGTATAACCACTTTGCGTCCGCGCATCGCCAGGGCGATGCCCAGGTTCGCGACAAGGTTACTCTTGCCGACTCCGCCCTTACCGCTGCTCACGGCGATGATTCTAGTCGGAGTCGGGCCCGGTTCGCGCGCGGTTGAAGCTATCGCGGCCGGCTCGCCCAAGATTCTGGGTGTTTCGACGGCCATCCGCTGTTGAGCGGGCGCCGCGGCCATTCGCCCCTTGGTAGCGTCTCGGTATGCTTGGACATCTCCGGCGGATGCAATTCGTTTCGTCGCGCGTTCATATTTGGCCGCGTCCTTATCGTTCGGGTCTCGGCGCGGGAGCCGGGACTTATCGATATCATATTTCGCCTCCGGTTTTGCAATGGTCTCGGGGCGCGAAGAGCCGGGGTCGACGATGGGGTTGGCGCGGTCTCTTTCATCCCTTATTTTCTGGGCAAGCTCGCGGAGTTTTTGTGCTTGATCATTCATCTAGCGGCACCCCTAGAATAATATTGGCCAGATGTTTGGATTCGGCGATGCTAATATCTTCGGGAACGTTCTGACCTATCGTCAAATAAGAAATCGGAACCTTGACCTTGTTTACTATATTTAAAATCGTTCCCGGAGTATTTGTCTCGTCGAGTTTTGTAAAGATAAGTCTGTTTACCGGCACCGACGAAAAGCGATTAATCGCGTGCATCTGGTCTGAAAGTTTTGTCGTGACGCTCAGAACCAGATGTATCTCATCGGGGGTACAGATGTTCATTAAACCCGCCAGCTCGTTTATTTGGGCATCGTTATGCGGGCTCCGCCCGGCCGTATCTATGAACACGAGTTCCTTGTCGTCATGGCGCTCAAGAGCTTCCCGCACGTCTTGGTTACTGAAGACTATCTCGATCGGCGCCCCTATGATGTCCGCGTAAGTCCGAAGTTGTTCGACCGCGGCGACCCTATAGGTGTCGGCCGTGATGAACAGCACCTTTCTTCCCTCGTACAGGCTATATCGGGCCGCGAGCTTGGCAATTGTCGTTGTCTTACCGGCACCGGTGGGACCGATAAGCGCTACCACCTTACGCTCTCCATCGGCTAGCGTAAGGGGAGGGCAGACCGGTAAGAGTTGAGCCATCTCCCGCGCCACGCTTTCTTGTAGCATGTCGGGGTCGGCCATTTGCGAAGTCGTCAGTTTCTCCTGCGCCGACTTCATCAGCTTCTTCGCGATATCGTCGTCGACCTTGTTCAGCAGCAACTTCTCATAAACATCCAGGAAGCAAGCGGGGACCTCTTGAAAGAGGGGGTCGGTCAATTGACCGGCAATAGTCTTGACGATCGATTTAATCTCATCGATTTCCAATTGAAGCTGGTCAAAGCGCTCACCGAGGACGATGTTTCCCCCGTCGGCTTCCCCAAAGTCGGCCCCGCCGTTCGATTTAGGTTGCGAAACGTTTATGTCGAGAGCCGCGGTAATTTCGACGGCGCTCTTATTGATTATATTAAACGGCCACGCTTTATGGAGCCGGCGAGTATGGAGTATTATAGCCTCCGGCCCCAAATCGGCTTTAACTTTTGAGATAGCTTCTTCCATGCTCGATGCTTCGTATCGTTTTATTTTCATCTTAGACTCACCATCCCCACAGATTGAAGCTCAAATTCCGGCGCTATCTCATTGTAGGATAAAACAGCTAGATTCGGCAGTTTTCTTTCGATAATTTTTCGAAGCGCGCGCCGTGTGTTCGCGGATGCCAGGACGGCCGGAACCCGGCCGGTGCTGAAAGCCTTTTCCAAGACATTCGAAAGCTCGATTACGATTTTTTGCATTATATCGGGGTCGAGAGCGATGCTCATTCCTTGATCCGTATACTCGACCGCTTCGGAGATCTCTTTTTCGACAAGCGGGTCGATGGTGACTACGTCGAGCTTGCCGTCCTCGGATTGGTGTTGACGGCATATGTTTCTGCCTAGCGCCGCCCGGACGTTTTCGGTCAGGATATCGATGTTCTTGGTCACTCTCGCGTGGTCGCCGAGCGCTTCTAAAATCGTGACCATATCCCTGATAGAGACCCGCTCACCCAAGAGATTCTGCAAGACCTGCTGGACTTCGCCGACCGCCAACACACCCGGCACCAGTTCGTCGACGACTATCGGGTAGTTCTCTTTTACGTTGTCGAGCATCGACTGAACATCTTGTCGACCTATCAGCTCATGGGCGTATTTCTTGACTATTTCGGAGACATGCGTGATTACCGCGGACGTTGGGTCGACCACCGTGTATCCCAAGACCTCGGCTTCTTCGCGACGGTTTGGGTATACCCAACGAGCGGGCAAGCCGAACGCCGGCTCGATAGCGTCGATTCCTTCCACCTTGCCGCTCGTCGTGCCCGAGTCGATAGCGATAAGCTGGTCGAGATAGACAGTCCCCCGTGCGATATCGACGCCTTTGATCTTTACGCGATATTCGTGTGACGGAAGCCGGATGTTGTCGCGGATGCGAATCGGCGGCACGATATAGCCCAAATCGATCGCGATTTGGCGCCGCATCAAAGTTATCCTATCCAAAATATCGCCGCCCTGGTCCGGGTCGACCAGCGGGACGAGGCTGTAGCCGATTTCAAGCTCCATCGGGTCTATCTGCAACATCCCTATCAGATTGTCGGACGCCGGTGTTTCCGGCTCGGCAGCCGTGCTCTCATCGAGCGCCGGCCTATGCGTTTCCGCTCGTTTCAGGTAATACGCGGCCGCCGCCGCGATACCGCCGAGTAGAAGGAAGGGCAGCTTGGGCAGCCCCGGGGCAAAGCCGAAAGCTATAACCAGAACACCGGCGAGCATTAGACCGCGCGGTTGGGAGAGTAACTGCCGCGAAAGGTCTCGGCCCAGGTCGCTATCGGAAGACATTCTCGTGACTACAATACCGGAAGCGGTCGAGAGCAGAAGCGCGGGAATCTGAATCGCTAAACCCGCGCCAATCGCTATGCGGCCGAACGTTTGCATTGAATCGACGAGGCTCATACCTTGCTGGGTCGCACCGATAATAAAGCCGCCGACCAGGTTGACTATCGCGATAATTATGCCGGCGGTGGCGTCGCCTTTGACAAATTTAGACGCGCCGTCCATGGCGCCATAGAAGTCGGCTTCCCGTTGAACCGCGCGCCTCCTATCTTTTGCCTCGACCTCGGTGAGGATACCGCTGTTTAAATCGGCATCTATCGCCATTTGTTTTCCGGGCATGGCGTCGAGCGTAAATCTTGCGGCTACTTCGGAGATTCTGCTGGTACCGGATGTGATTACAATGAACTGTACAACGACTAAGATCAGAAAGATGATGATGCCGACGACGTAATTATCTCCGATGATTATCGAGCCGAAGGCATCGACCACGCTGCCGGCATCGCCGAGGGACAGAATCGCCCTCGTTGTCGAGATATACAAGCCCAGCCTAAAAAGCGTCGAAACAAGGAGGTAGGTGGGGAAAATCGAGAATTCCAGCGGCTCTTTGTTGTACATCGTGGTCAGCAGCGTCACGACCGCTACGATAATATTGAAGACGAGGAGTGCGTCTATGATCGCGCTCGGCATCGGTATGATTAGGAGCGCGATTATCAACGCGATAATAATAGCGAGCGCGGCGTCGCTATACTTGTTTAGTTGTCCCATCGATGATGCGGGTAGCGCTTGATCTTGTGCCATGTCTGTTCCGGCTATTCTAGGTGATGGACGCTGTCTTTATCCGTTTATTGTATACTATCAGCGCTCGAATATCTATTTTCCGACCTGTCGTTCGACTCGGGTATTTACAATCTTCTTGTCGGTTTGAGGTGCTCCGAGGCTACCTCGTTAATGTCGGCGCGGGTGTTTTTCGAGTGCGCAAGCCTTTATTGAGCTGGTATACGAAGGCGAGAACCTCGGCTACCGCTTTGTATAGGTCCGCCGGTATCTCCTGGTCGACATCGACCGATTTAAACAGGGCTTGCGCCAGCGGTTTGTCTTCGACAATCGGGATGGCGTGTTCTTTTGCCAGGGCGCGAATCCGTTCGGCGACTAAGCGTTGCCCTTTGGCTATGACTGTGGGCGCGCCCATGTTTGCCTGGTCATACTTGAGCGCTATGGCCAATCGCGTCGGGTTGGTGATAATCACATCAGCGTTTGGAACCGCTTGCATCATCCTGTTCATGCTGAGTTCCATTTGCTGCTGCTTGATCTTCGCCTTAATTAGCGGGTCGCCTTCAGCTTGTTTGTATTCGTCCTTAATCTCTTTCTTGGTCATCATGATGCTTTTGTTGTGGTCATAGCGTTGGTATGCATAGTCGAAGACAGCGATTACCAGAAGGGTGATGCCCGTCTTGATTCCTATTTCATATGCAATGGAGCCAAGGACAACCAGCATCTGCCAAACATCGAGGTTTATAATGTTGACCATGTTCTCGAAATTGCCCGCAATGACCGAGTAGGAGATATAGCTGATTGCGATGATTTTGACGCATGACTTGAAGAGTTCCACAAATGCTCTTGGCGAAAAGAGCCGCTTCAGCCCTGAGATAGGGTTTATCTTTTTAAAATCCGGCACCAAGGGTTTCGCGGTAAACAAAAAGCCGACTTGGGCGAAGCCGGCGACCAGGCCGACAATCGCACCGACTACGATAACCGGCAGAAGATTCTTCGCGAAAAAAAAGGACAGATTGAGGAAGAGGGTCGACAGAATTCGCTCGTTCATTTCGAATGAAGCGGGGCTCTGCAGGAAGTAGCGCATCAGGTCGGTTATGCCCTCAAAAGCGTTTTGTCCGAAGTTGCGCATGGCAAGCAGGATAGCGATGATGATAAAGGCCGAGTTGATCTCCGCGCTCCGCGCGATCTGCCCTTTATTTCTCGTTTCTCGCTTCCGTTTAGGTGTAGCTTTTTCGGTTTTTTCCGAGTTCGCCATATCCCGACAGTCCTTATTTAATAGACCTGATCATTTGTTCAGGCATCTGGCCAAAAATTTGGCTCATATATATTAATAGCAGTGAGAGCATAGAGATTATCGCGATGAAGCCGACCGTTATTTTTAGCGGCATGGCTACTATGAAGACGTTCATCTGCGGCACGGTCCGAGCGATTATGCCGAGCGCCAGGTCGGTGATGAGCAGCACCCCGATTGCCGGCCCGCCGATCTTCAAGCCGATTATGAACATGTTGGCGACCATTCCAACGAAATGGCTGGTTATCGCGGGGCTGAATTCGAACATCGTGAGCGGTACGACATCAAAACTCTTTGCCAGCGCGCTGAAGAGGAAGTGATGGCCGTTGATAGATAAGAACACCAGGATCGCAAGGAGGTTTTTGAACTGGCCCATAATCGAGACGGAGAGGTTGCTTAGCGGGTCGATGACGTTGACCATGCCAAAACCCATCTGTATATCGATAATCTGTCCGGCAAGTAAAAACCCCATAAAGATCAGGGTCGCCGTAAAGCCGATCAGCGCGCCGACAGTCAGCTCCTTCGCTAACAGCAGCGCAAAGTCGACCATATGCATGCCCGGGTCGACGTCGCTCGGGGTAAAGGGAAAGATGACAAGGCTGGTTATCAGCGCCAACCCTACCTTTGCCTGCGTTGGGATGTTGCGGCTTCCGAAGATAGGGGCGAGAAAAAACACACCCGAAACGCGGGTGAGAACCAGCAGAAATGTGAGCAAACGCCCCGGTTCGAGCTGCAAAACGTCCAAGTCATGCTCCTGTATCGCTTATCGCTCGGCCGGCCGGCTCTTTTCAAATCTTGTGTTTATGGCAAGACCCCAAAAGCCAACGGCCGGGCTACTTGATATAGGTCGGCAAATTTACAAAAATGCTCGTCGTAAAATCAATCAGCTTGTTAAGCATCCAAGGTCCGAAAATCGCCAGCGCCAACATCGTTGCGAGCAGTTTAGGTATGAAGGTCAACGTGAATTCTTGAATCTGTGTCACGGCTTGGAGAATGCTTATCGTAAGGCCGGTAATTAGGCTGAAGACAAGGACCGGCAGCGCCAGCTGAAGGGTCAATATGAGGGCGTTTTTCCCTATTTCCATCGCTAATGAGTCTGTCATGCGCACCCGTTTCCGCAATCAGTTGAACCCCATAACCAGCGCTCGTGTGACAAGATGCCAACCATCGACTAAAACAAAGAGCAATATTTTTAGCGGCAGAGATATCATCACCGGAGGCACCATGAGCATACCCATGGACATCAGTACGCTCGCCACTACCATGTCTATTACGAGAAATGGAATAAATATAAGAAATCCGATGATGAACGCGGCGCGTAGTTCGCTGATAATAAATGACGGGATAACGACGTAGGTCGGCACGTCGGCGCGGGTTCGGGGCTGATCGAGTTTGGCTAGGTGGACGAAGAGCGCCAGGTCTTTCTCGCGCGTCTGCCTAAACATGAAGTCGCGTATCGGGTTGGACGCTCGCTCGAACGCCTGGTCGAATGAGATCTCTTCCGCGGTATATGGTTTTATAGCGCTATCGTTGATCTGGCCTAAGACGGGCGCCATGACGAAGAAGGTTAGAAAAAGCGCCAGCCCTATAAGGACTTGCGTCGGCGGTATCTGCTGTGTTCCGAGCGCGTTTCTGATGAAGGCGAGGACGATGATTATTCTGGTAAAAGAAGTGACCATAATCAATAACGCCGGCGCCAGCGAAAGAACGGTGAGGAGTAGAAGTATCTGGAGGCTGGTCGAGATATCTCGTGGGTTTTCAGCCGTCTCCACGCCAAACGATACTTTTGGCAAAGGTATCCCGTTTGGCCCCTGCTCCGCTCCCGAAACAAATCCGGTCATGACCGTAAAGAGGAGTCCCAGGGCTAATATCGTGATTTTGCGAGCAGCTCGTGACTGTGGCAAGAGCGCGCTCATCTACTCTTTTCACCCCTACCCTTGTTCGTCGATGACGGTGTGCCTTCAGACCTCTTGCTATCTTGTTTCTTAATCTCCTCAAGGAGTTGATTGATGTTCTGTCCGGTGGAGTGAAGGTCGTCTCTCCAGTGATTCTCGGTGCCAAGTGACGACTCCGTCTCACGCTTCGCCGGCCTCCGCGACCTTGTCTCGGATCTCTTTTGCGCCTTTGAAAAACGGCCGCTAAATTTTTCAAGATAGGCCTGGAATGGTTGGAGCGGCTCCGGTTTTGTCGCCGCAAGGCTTCTGAGCGCTTCAACTTGCTCGAAGTCGTCGATTTCGGCGAGAGGGTTGATGTTGTTGCCGGCAAGGCCCACGACCAAAATTTTGCCCGCCGCCTCCACGAGGCATATCGCTTTGCCCGGCGCGAGATAGCGGATGTCGAGAACACGGATAAGCTCTTGGCCGCCGGTGATCGAATTGTATTTTGTCGTAAAAACCTTAACACCGAATATCGCCAAGAAGCCGACTCCGATGACGAGCGCGAAATAGAATATGTACTTGACCGCGTTGACTACGGTCTGGAAGATTCCCGCCAAAAAGCCCGTTGTTTCTTGCGGCTCGCCCGGGTCGCGGTATGCGTCGAAAAGGAATTCGCCGCCGCTTTCCGTTTTAGGCCGTGAGGCGGCCTCATCGTCGGTGCCTTGGCTCGAAGAAGTGACCGCGCCCGCTTTTTCTTTAGGTGCCTCCGCGCGCTCCTCAGCGCCAACGACGGCAGTCGCTTCGCCGGCGGGGTCGCCAACGCTCAACTCGACATCGCCGTCTTCGGCAAGCGGCGGTATGGCGAATGCGGCGGCGGTATGGCTATGAATAAAAAGAGCGGTGAGCAATGCTAATATTGTCGGTGCCGCAATATGTTTGAGCCTGGAGCACAGGCTCGACAAACCCGTGGGAATAACCCGCGGCGCGAGGCCTTTTCGGCCCGCGAATCCAATCCGGTCGCTTTCGTTGGTCATGGCTACCATCCATTTATGCTGCGTTCAGTGATACTATTAACCGGTCTATCGCTGTGTGGCGGTATTCGCACTACTATATGATTGTTAATTTAGGGCCGGCACGGCTTTCCGTGGCTATAACGGCCGATGCTGTCCTTATAAATATCCCAAAGTTAACTTGCTAATGCAAGCATCATGCGCTAGTTAAGCGACCGAGAGGGGCGCAATGGTGTCGTATCTGTCGGTTCGAGAGAGATAAACCCTCGCCGTAGAAGTATAGCGCTTGTCGGGCCTCCCGTAAAACTAATCCTCGTAATTTCGTTATTTACTATTAAAGCACCCGTGAAATCGCCGATTAAGTTACGTAGAGGAACCACGGGGGATGGTTGCCGATTAGCCTGGACCTTGCCCGATAAGGGCGGTAGGCGAGGGTCATGACCGGCGACATCGAGCACCTGAAAATCGAGGGAGGCAGATAATAATGGAAGATAGATCTTTTGATCAAGGCCAGCTAGTCGTCTTTGAGTTATCGGGAGAGTCTTTTGGCATAGACATCAATGCCGTGCAGGAAATCATCAGGATGCAGCAGATCACCGATGTGCCGAAAGCCCCGATGCATGTAAAAGGCATTATCAATTTGCGCGGCAAGGTGATTCCGATAGTCGACCTTCGCGATAAGTTCGGGTTGACGCAGACCGAAGAGACCAAGTCGACAAGGATCGTAGTCGTAGACGTTACCGGCTGTACGGTCGGGATGATCGTAGACGGGGTCTCCGAAGTGCTTAGAATCGGCAAGGACCAGATCGAGGAACCATCGGCGATAATCGAGTCGTATGAGAAATACTTGCTTGGAATAGGCAAACTAGAGGAGCGCTTAGTGCTCCTCCTCGACCTGGGAAAGGTTATTCCTGAAGCGTCGCAGCTTCAGGCCGTCGCGTAACAGCTCGACTAGAATACGCGTCGCGTTAGTCTCGACCCAATAAGGGATGTAGGCAGCAAGCAGGTCTGGTGTCGAGCCGGCCTGCTTGCTTATTCATATCGACATAATGGGATATTTAAGCTCGAAAGCTTTTTGTCGATATAGTTTCTAGCTATTTTCTTACATGACCGGATATGGAGGAGTTCATGGCAGGGCAAACAAGAATGGGAACGAAGATCACGGTCGGTTTTGTGCTGATGCTGCTGCCCCTGCTAGTCATGGGCTTTATGAGCTTCAATGGACTTTCCGATATAAGGCGGACCTCTTTCCTATATAAAGATGTCGAAATGAAATTCAAGAAGGTCGGCGACTTGCAATCGCTTATAGGGCGCAGCGCCATGGAACTCGACGATACCTATAATAAGCGCGACACCGCGCAAACCCAAGAGTACGGCGCGCTCCATGGCGAGATAGACAAGACTATTGTCCAGCTGCAAACCCTGATGTCTTCGCCCGAGGCCAAGCAGGTGATTTCGCGAATCAAATCCGATATGGCTCTAGCCGACGCTAAAGCGAGCGAGGTGTTAGCCGTTGACGACTCGCCCGAGGCAAACTCGAAGATGGCAGAGTATGATGCCTTGGCGGCCAACGCGCTTGTCGATGCCGACCGGCTACAGGTCTTGATTCGGCAATATACCGATGGCCTTTCGCAGCGGATGGTGACGGTGGGGCAACGGACAAATGCCGTCAACGCACTTCTTTTGGTCATAGCGGTGGTTATTTGTATTAGTGTTATCGCCTGGGTCAGGATCGAGGTTATCGAGCCGTCTAAGCGGATGTTTTTAGAGCTTGCCGACGCGTCCGCAAGCCTTAACTCACTCCTAGGCGATGTCTTCGCGGACTCGGAGCATGTCAACCGGGCCGGCACCAAAATAGCCACATCTCTCGGCTCGTTGTCGGAGAGTTCCGATATCGAGCATGAAGCCGCGAAAGAGGTAAATAAACTGATAGAACAGATAGCGCTAGCCGTTAATCAGGTCGCCCACGGGGCGCACGAGCAGTCGAAGGATGCCGTCGAGATCAACGATATGATGGGGCGCTTTAAGTCGGCCATAGAGAGCGTTGCCGGTAACGCCATGACGGTCGCGCAGTTTGCTTCGGAAAGTCTCGGAATAGCGGAACAGAGCAAGGATACCGCTGAAGAGGCGACCTCCGGAATCGCACAGACCACGGAGACCGTCCTCTCCTCGGCCAACAAGATTCAGATGCTGGGCGAGAAGTCCAAGCAGATAGGCGAAATCATCGAAGTAATCGACGACATCGCCGAGCAGACCAACCTCTTGGCGCTAAACGCGGCCATCGAGGCCGCGCGCGCCGGTGAGCACGGCAAAGGTTTTGCCGTAGTCGCCGATGAGGTGCGAAAGCTGGCGGAGCGCTCAGCGAGAGCGACCGGGGAGATCGCAAAACTCATAAAGGGAATCCAAGACGAAACACTCGAGGCGGTAGCCGCCATGGAGCAGGGCACGCAAGAGGTCGCATCCGGGACCGAACTCACGAAAAACATAGGCCTGTCCATCGATGAGATGATCGAATCCATCGAAGAAGTGATGATGCAGATAGCAAGTGTTCGGTCTGCGTGTAATGGAATGGTTGCCATATCGGAGACCGTTGTCGGTTCCGTCGCGGACATAGCGGCCGTAACGCAAGAGAACACGGCGCTGACACAGCAAGTCGCCGCCTCCGCCGAGAGCATGACCCATACCGTTGATGGTATGACCAGCCGGCGTGAGCTGATACACAAGTCGATTCAGGATATAACGGCATCGGCCGGTGAGACCAGCATATCGCTCGACCAGATGACGGCGACATTGCGGAAACTATCGTCGATGGCGAATGGGCTGGATAAGCTGGCCGGCTCTCTTAAATGGTAGTTGGGTTTTTCTAAAGAGGACATAAATTGAGACGATATATACAGAAGCATTAACGTCGCCAAACAGGCCGCGTTAGTCGAGTTGCCTAAGGAGGAAGCAGAGTGATTCCAGTAGTAATAGTGTCGATCGGTGCTTTAATAATGCTCGCCGCGGTAATCAATTGTCGGCGGTTGATCGCTATCGTCAAGAAAACGGAATACGGCTCGAAATGGCGGGCACTATTCGTCTTCATGATGGCTTTTCTCGCGAGCTACCTGTTTTACGGCGCAATCTTGTTCAAGAACATTCACTTGGTCGACCCAAACCTTCTAGTAAGCCTCGTCTTTCTCTTTGGCGCGATATTCGTCTTTATGGTCGTCGCGCTCAACTATTCGACCTTCGACGGCCTTCTTGTGAGGAAGCAACGAGAGCTGTTCGAGAAGATCACGAAGAGCGCACACCGCTTGCAGACCTCGGCCAAGCGTCTGGCAACCGGCTCGGATGCCATCAGCCAAAGCTCCACTCAGGTCGCACAAGGCATCCACGGGATCGCTGACGATGTGGAGCAACAGAGCAGGTCTACTTCTGAGGCGCACAGCTTAATCGATCAAATCGCCTCCGCTATCGACCAGGTCTCAAAAGGCGCCGTCGAGCAATCGCGAAGCGTCTCCGATACGACGCTCAGTATGAATCAGCTCGCAATGTCGATCAATAAGGTCGCGGAAAACGCGAAAGTCGTCTCGAACGCGGCTTCGGAAGGCTCGATCGTCGCGACCAGGGGACAAGAGGCCGTCAGTGAGACAATCTCCGGCATGGAGAAGATTAGAGGAACCGTCCTCTCCTCGGCCAACAAGATTCAGATGCTGGGCGAGAAGTCCAAGCAGATAGGCGAAATCATCGAAGTAATCGACGACATCGCCGAGCAGACCAACCTCTTGGCGCTAAACGCGGCCATCGAGGCCGCGCGCGCCGGTGAGC
>JAGXSZ010000029.1 GCA_018333515.1 Actinomycetota bacterium | reverse complement strand
GCGTTGCCGTCGCCATTTGGTCAGATGAGACGAATACAGTCCTTCCCGGCGCAGCAAGGCGCCTGTCTCGCCTGCACCCTGGCTGCCATCCAGTTCCCGTAAGATGCGCAGTTTGTATTCGGCCGGGTACTGCCGGCGTTTTGCTTTGACCACCACTTCGGTATTCGGCATTTTCTCGCTGACCTTACCATTCGGTTCCTGAGACATGATTTTTTCTCCTCCGCCCTCAACACTAAATTATGGAGGGGAGTTGTCTCACTATTATAGTCACAGAGGGGTATCTTTATCTTTTAGGGAATCTTTAAAGCTTTTGAGAATCTTTAAAAGGGTCTCAAAACAATCATTGGCTTGTAGGTCGAGCGTCTCAAGACAATCATTGAGGATGCTCTTGAGAGTCTCAGAACAACCCTTGGTTAAATCTGAGAGTCTCAAAACAACCATTGGCTCCGTTTTGACAGTCTCACGCCAAGGGCGGGCAGACGCCAAACAATCATTGCCCAGGTAACTGATCCAAGAACCAAGTTCGTCCTGAACACAAAGACTTTCTGATTTCACAAAAAGAGACGAAGCAGCCTGTTGGATTGTTTGATGTTGTGACGTGAGAGGATCAACCCGCTGCACCTTGAATTTCCAACCGTAATTGCCCTCAGAATTGATCCGGTGATCGGTGCGTTCAACAAACAAGCTCAGCAAGTCTTGTAGTCGTTGCCGGCGAGAAAGTTCTTCAACCGTGCGTTCACTCAATTCGTCTTTCCGTTTCCCTCGCCCTATCCGGACAGGCAGCCAGTTCGCCACCACTCGCGGGTTGTTGATCCCTAACCGGTTTGCGATGGCTTGATATCCACCATCCATCCAGATTTCATCTCGGATTTCACCTGTCTCATCATTAAAGTAGCACAGATTGCGCAAAACCAGAACAAACATGGCAGCATCTGCTCCCAGCAAGGGCAACCAATGTTTCAGGAAGTACCAGGTGACCAGGATGAAATCTCCCTGTGTTACCAGGCGGTCAGCAAGCTGGTCCGCCAGGTTGCCAAGCTCTCCATCGAGCCGGTGCCCAACCAGTTCTCTTATGACATCCTGAACAGTCAGATGACGTGGAATCATTTTGCTGAAGTCTTCCGTAGGTCGTCGAACCGGGTATTGCAAGATATCCTTTGGATTTGCGCTGATAGCCAATTGCAACGCGGACTGGGGGGAATCTTGTATCCCATGATCAAGCAAAAAAGCCTTCAAGTCTTCAGCGTCCCCAGGTGTCAGCGGGGATTCGAATAGTTCATATTTATTGGAGGACTTTTTGGCCCTTCCTGAGCGCTTATCTACTTCATGATCGGTGTCAATTTTTCGTGTAAACCATCCCAGGCTGCTACCAGGTTGTAGTAAGCGAAAAAACTGGGCTCGGCTGATCCCAGCCCACTGACAAATCCGTTCAGCCCGAACGGATACTTTACAACTTCCTTTTCGCCCTTTTCCACCACTCGCCAGATAATATTCCTGCCACAATGCCATCACCAGGAAAATAACTTGCGAACCGACATACGGCAGCCAACGCAAGTTATATACCGGTAAGCGAACCACCCGCCCGGGTTCCAGTAGAATATTCCGGATAGAGCTATAGTGGATATCCAGATCAATGGGATTTTCCTCGTAATTTTCTTGATCTTGATTTTCTTCCTGAGCGAGATTATCCTCATCATCAACTTCCTGTTCACAGACCACAAAACGAACTTTAGCTTCTCTGTTTAAGACACCGGTAAGGAACCGTTGCAAGGTGGTGGTCAGTCGATCCGATAACCAATCCCGGCCATAAGCATTGATGCAGCCGATCACAAAAGTGTCATCTGAAAATTCCACCAGATGGGTTGGTTTCACCCAGGTGCTAAAAGTCGCGCGCGCCATATCCGATTCGAGGTTAGCGACGGCCGCTTGCCAGGCTTTTTCCGGTGAAAATTCAACAACTGCATTCATAAAAGAAATCCCTATCGATAAAAATACCAATTTCGAAAAAAGCAAAACAATGGCACAATTTCAGCTTTTTCCATAAGAATGGTGGTTATCCCATTTCCTCCAGGAAAGACCCCTCTATGGGCTTCCTGTTTATTCAACGTCAGCGGCTTTGTCTGCGTCAACGTCTGCGTCGTGTCAGCTCCACGTCTGCGGCACGTCAGCATGGACGCAGACGGAGTTCTCGGCTCGAAAAAATATTGGTAGATTTTCCAGGAAAGCAGGGAGGCCATCAACATCCTTCCTGAAACAAAGTCTTCCCAATAGTCTTGGGTGATGGTTGTAGGTGTAAGGTTCCATTCTGAGAAGCTTTCACACCTTCCATAACGAAGAACCAAACAACCTCTCCAACTGGCAAGGTGTGCTCCCTCGCAATAGTTCGAACGTCTTCCTTTAATAGAGCCGGGATTCGGAAAGTTACTCGCATCTCCCAATGGGGGATGGTATCTTGGCCTTTCATGGATTTTTTCTTTTTGGATGCCATTGATTTCTTTTCGGGAACAGGAAATGCTTCCGACAACCAATTCTGGTCTTTATTTTTTTGAGAAGGCAAAACAGGATTCCCTTGACCTCCCTCCGGAAACAGCGTCATCCGTTGGGCTTTGGGGTATGCAAAAAGACTGAGTTTTTCAGTTCGGCAAAGCTCTACTCCATACTCAAGGAACGCCCTGACAACTTCATCCCTGGGAACCGAAAGACGCTGAGCAATTTCAACAATCTGCTCCACAACTTGCCGTGGAATTCCCCGGTAGGTCACGGTTTCAAACCGATGAATCTGTTCCCACTTTCGCAATCTTTTCTTCTTGAGATCTGCTGTGGGGATTAAATCCAATGGTTGTCGTATGAGTATTGTGGAATCTTGCGGCTTATTTTCCTCACCATCAGTCAATGGAAGAGGATCACGTAAATCTGTGAATGCATCGCGCCTGGGCATCCTGACCTCTAATATTTCAATACAAGAGTTGCCAAAGACTTGTATTCTTCTGCAGCCCGCGTTTCCGGAGCGTACTCGAAAATAGTCTTTGCTTCCGACCAACATTCGCGCAAGACAGTCGCCCGATGTATCGGGGAAATTACTTTCTCTTTGAATGTCGCCTGTAGGTCCTGCATTGAATCGCGTGACTCGTTGGTACTATCAAAGAAGGTCGGTAAAATTCCCAACAATCCCCCCTTCCAGTTCTTCTTGTCTCTCAAGGTATGGATGGTCGTGACTGTTTTGGCTAACGAATCCAAAGACGCAAATTCAGTCGCGGTTGGAACGATCACCAGGTCTGCTGCCCAAATCGCACGTTCCTGCAAACCACCCACAGAAGGAGAGGTGTCAAAAATGATGTAGTCCAACCGGTCTTTCGTGAAAGTTTTGAGAAGGTCTTTAATGTAGGAGATCGGTTGATCTTGGACACCCAACATCATTTGCGCAGCAGAAGTCATTGAGTTGCCTGGAATCAATTGCAGTAAATCACGCCCGGTGTCTCGAATCCATTGGCGGACAAAGGTAATTTCACTTGGAGACTCTGGTTGAGTAGTCAGGAAATAATAGGTTCCCATCTGACTATCCATGCCCAGTTTGGTTGCACATTGCCCTTGAGGATCAAGGTCGATCATTAGAACTCGCTTATTTTTTAGAGTAAGGGCATGCGCCAGGTTTACTGCCGTGGTTGTCTTGCCTACCCCGCCTTTTTGATTGGAAATGGTGATGATCTTTGTGGTCATATGATTTCTCCTTAATCGATAAATTGCAACTGCGTTCGGCCTTCATGACCATGGACAGAAATGACATCATCTAGAGTTTGATAAACACCCATAGCATAAGGTTCCCTGAGCCATCGAATGACCGCCAAACCACTACTAAATACAGTTCCTTCTGCAACCTCGCCAGTACCTGAGACGCCGGTGAGGTCTTCAGCTCGAATTAAAACAAACCGGCGCATCTGACTATTTGAGGAAATTTGATTCGGTTTTTTGGTCATGGGCTTACCCTTTATGTCACTTCTGCATATTGAACGCCGGCTGCGATCACGGATTCTTGGCTTCTTCTGAATCACTTTGGAATTTGTCAGATCCATCAACAAACCATCTTTATAAGTAAGGCGGCATCCTGAGGTGATGTGTTCAAATACGATCCCTTCCGGCCAGGTTGATTTCTCGTCCCGGTTGAGGCGGATATCGATCATTCGAAACAACCTCCCAAAGAACATTCCCGGATCATCATCGACCCTGGTTGGATCCATAATGACTTTCCAAACGTAGCCTCGAAGTTCAACGGGGCTGTTTTTTTCTTGAGTAATAAAAAAATCTAAGTCTTTACCTGGCATCTTGAATGGCCTCCGAATCTTATAAAATAAGCCGGCAAACAGGTGCGCAAATAGACGGGCAGGGGAATAGGATTAGCCCTTACCTTATGCAGGCTTAATGAGATTGTGAAACACCCATGACTGGGGAATCAACAACTAATAGTGCGATGCGCCATTATTGAATCAGGGAGGACGCATCCCCCAAGAGAAAATAGATTTGAACCAATTGAATTGGAAAAAGGAATGAAGAAAAGCAAGAAAAAGTACTTGACGAACCCACGTAAAACAGATACTATACGAACATCGATTAGCTACCGCAGCGTGCCCGGCAAGCGTGGACCAGAGTTCGTCAGGTCGGCTGATTTGCAGAGCCCGCTGCACAAATGGCACGGATTCAGGATTTTGACTCATAACCCGGAGGTCAGTGGTTCGAATCCACTCCCCGCTACTAAGAGTAAACCAGAGTCCGTCGTCCTTTACAGGATGCTTCGCGAGGCTCTGGTTTTTTGATAGGCCGGCGCGCAGCGGTAGACATTTTTCCAAAACTGGAGGAATTTCTTACACGCCTGTGCACCTTTGGTGTGAACCGCAGTTCGCCGGGCTTGTCAATTGTAAAATCCATCGACGGCTTCCTAAAATT
>JAGXSZ010000028.1 GCA_018333515.1 Actinomycetota bacterium | reverse complement strand
CGGTATCCGCACCTAACCCCGATGATATGTCAACCTCGCCTAAAGCAATCTCTCTCCCCTGCGGGCGAAATGCTTATCAATCAAAACAAAAGACCCGAGACCGGGTATTTTTAGGAAGCGCTGAATTTGAAGAAAGCAAAGGAGCGTTACTGATATGCTGGTAAATGGGGATAATGAGGTCTGACCCCCTGGACTGACCCCCTGGACGGTATCCGCACCTAACCCCGATGATATGTCAACCTCGCCTAAAGCAATCTCTCTCCCCTGCGGGCGAAATGCTTATCAATCAAAACAAAAGACCCGAGACCGGGTATTTTTAGGAAGCGCTGAATTTGAAGAAAGCAAAGGAGCGTTACTGATATGCTGGTAAATGGGGATACCGAGGTCTGACCCCCTGGGTCCCTGGGGTCGTGCTGGTAGCATCAACACCGATCACGTCGGCACGGGTCACGTCGGCGCCGGCAATGTCGGGCTCGTTGTTCTCGTTTAGGGCGCTGGACGTTGTGTTCTCGTTTAGGGCGTCGGGCTCGTTCACCCCTAACTCTTCACTCTTCCCACCGATAGCGTCGGGCTCGTTGTTCTCGTTTATCGCGTCGGCACGGGTCACGTCGGCGTCGCGTAAAGCTACGGAAACCACCTCGACCACGGCTGGAATTTTCTTTAAGAAGAAACCGTTGAGCGCCTCTAATTTAATATAGCCGGTATAAATACCCTCCGGTATATCCGTCGCCGCCCCGAGTTTTATATTTACGGAGACTTCCTCACCCGGCGTCATCACGTAGCGAGTCCGATCGTCGCGCCTCCTGCTAAATGAAATCCTATCGATAAGCGGCGCGATTGCCCCTTCCGCCTCGGCGGTAATGCGCAGATTACCGTCAAAAATATTCTTCACCCTGAAAACGTCGGGTGAATTGTTGCTGTTGCCGGGCGGTACATGGCCAAAATCGAGGCTGAGAGCGCTTAATTCATCCACGCTTGCGATAGGAAACACTACCGGGCGATTTTGGTTAATCCGCGGGTGCCTAATAGCTTTTGCCCGACCGACCGTTAACATAAAAGCATCATCGAACGAGGCGGCCCTGAATGGAACCGCATAGACCGATTTACTATCTGTAAATACCGCGTACGAGTGCTGAACCGTGCTGAACGACGTTAGCAAGGCGCACAACAACAAGGCCGTCGCCTTGGTCGCTGTGCCGTCGCTTGGTGTCTCTGAGTCTAAGCTATTATCTTTTCTATTGTCTTTTCTTAAGTGGCCGATAATCTTTCTCGACTCGCTGAGGATGATTAAAAGGGCCGGAATAAGGACGAGCAAGACGTAGCCCTTCTTAGTCTTGATAAAACTTAGCGCGTAGCCGAGGTAGGGGATCGAAAAACCGACTTTGCCCACAACGGCCCCAGGTGTCACCGCCCAGGAGTCAACGCCTTCATTGGCGTCGCCCTTGGTCTTAAAAATCCGGTGTCCATCCCGCTCTTTCACATCGACAATCCGGTGGGTGATAATTTTTGTCGGGTCCTCGGGATTTCTGAAGGTAACTACATCGCCTTCGACTATCCGTTCGATACCGCTTGGGTTTAGCTCTTGCATCAACGCAAGGCTTCCAACACCCATTGCGGGATGCATGCTGCCGGTAAGAACGACCAGCGGCCTTAGCGATTTTATATCTTTTAAACCTATGTCGGCCTTAATGGCGCCGGTTGCGACAAAACCTAAAGAGCCGATAATCGCGATTATAGTTATTAAAAAAATCCCGTTCGATAGTCTCTTTAACATACCTCACCAGACCTGATTAAAGCTTTAAAGCTATGGCACGGACTTACTTACCAATACGTCTCACGCTAATATGACTATTTAAGGGGACACCGGCGGCGGCCCGGCCGCCGGTGTTTTCGAGCCCCTCGTACCTCTTTTTGTAGCCTAACCCGGCAGGGCAAGCAAACGCTCTCGTGTTAGCTTTTGCCCCTTCCATGCCCTTCCATAACGGCTGTAACTACCCCGGCCCCGGCTATCACGGCTATGGCCGCAACCGCTCTAATTGTAGCCGCCCTAATAAAACCGCAACTGCTATGGCCGCATGCCGCTACGGTATCAACTGCTGACCGGTAACTCCTAAATCAGCTCTCAACTTAAGCCCCTGGTAGTCGTTGTCGTCCCGGAAGCCGTCACCATTGTGATCGGCAAGCGGCGTGAGCGTATCCGAAGGCATGGATATCTCGATAAGGAGCGATATCTCTTTAACCGTAGGTGTGGGTGTGATAGACGGTGGATAAACCGTCTGAATACCGGCTACCGACACCCCATCCGCTACCGCTAAATCACTCATCCTGCCCTCCCAAATAAATAACTTATTAGTTGGGTTGCTTGCTTCGAGTTCGAATACCTTAACCCACAAACCTTGGGCCAGCACGCGATCATCCGCCGCGGTCTGCGGGTCGTTGTAGAGCGCGGCATTTAACCCGCTTAGTTTAAACGGCAGCGTGCCGACATTTAAAACCTTCAAGGTTCTTCCGGGTAAAGCGCGCCCCGGCTTAAGCTCGCCGTCGGTCGTTGCGACGAAAAGTGGAAAATTGGCGCCCGTGCCGTCGTTTTGCACATCGAGCTTTAAAGTGCCCGCGGCAAAAGCGTTCGCGCCGCTCGCGGCGCTACCGGTAAAGAGCGCAAAAGTAAAAATTGCGCCGCCGATTAAGAGGCACGACGTGAGGAGCAACAACCCCAGGCTTAATAGCTTTGTTCTCTTTGTTCTCATAGTGCTCCACCCTTAAGCTAGAAGACCCCGCCTTACTGCTGTGTCGCATTGAACGTCACGGACAGGTTGCCGGTTTTACCCTGGTACGCGTTGTCCGCGGCAGAGGGTAGAGTGATGTGGATCTCTACAAGGTCAGAGGGGTCGGTGCCGCCGGCCGCCGACAGGCTGTCCGTAGCCGGTAGGGAGGTTTTGTGCACGTTATCGATCCAGACAGCGCTAACACGCGGGTCATTAGCAGCTTGGCCGAGCATGATGGTACCGGTAAGCGTTGTTTCTACCGTGTAATTAAGCGGAAGCGTACCGGTGCTGTTTACAGGGATCTTGACGATTTTGGTCTCGCCCGGCTTCATGTTGCTGATGTTCGCTTCGGCAGTAGCCGTACCCTCCTTTATTGTAAGCGTTCCAGTGCCGAAGGTGTTGTTCGGGTTCGTAGCCGTACTGGTGAATACGGCAAACGTTGCCCCGGCCGCCAAAGCGGCAACGACGGCGATTGTCAAAAGGCTCAATACGATTTTCTTCATGTTAATTCTCCTCTTAGTAGTCTTTTCCGCGGACTGTTGTCCGCGAAGCTCTGTGCGAACCAGGCCTTTTCGAACCAGGCCTTTTTGAGCATGCTAAAACTCGTTCTCCCGTTCTCCCCTCCTTTCGCTTCCCCGCTCAAGGGATATTCGATCTTTAAGCAACCGCTTCAGCCGCATCGGTGTCGACAATCGCGATGTCTTTCGCGATGTCTTTCTCCATCGACGGATGAAACGGGTCGCCGGATCTCTCTGCGAAAGCAGACGCTTGGGAGGTAGTTGGCTTGTTCGCACTTGATGAACAGGGAAAAATACCCGATAATACAAGTGCAGGCTTAACGGTCCCAACCCAAGGGCGCCTGCTTTCGGGGGATGTGACAGCATCCCCCCTCTTATTTTCTTGTTAACCCAAAAAACTCACGGCTTTTTTAGCAGCTTCCTTTAGTAGCTTCTTGCCCTGCCGTTAACTATTACCGCAAGCATTAATTTGCTCGCGCATCGATGACTTACTATTTATTTTATTCATTTAGATGAGATATTGATTTTGACATTGAGTGCATTGAGTGCGGTTTCCTGCAGTGATCATTGCGAGACAGAGGCTGCGATGCTTGCCGCGATGCTTATCATGTGAACCATATAGTGTTACGACTTAACCTAGCATTTCATCGATACTATGGCAAGCGTTATTAGAGAATCTTATAAAATCAATATCTCAGCGAATATAAGTTGAAAAAAGTACTCGACCAGGTTTTTGAGAAACTTTTGCAATACTCGTAATACTTTCCTAACGCCTAGTTAAGCAGCCATTTGCCTGCTTCTATTGATATAATACCGAAGAATCAACGACTAATGGTTAAACATTTCTTAATGTTTTGTTAATTCGGTGAGCGGGGTCAGACCTCCCCAGCCGCCCTGAGCTGCTAAACTTCATGGACAGCATGCGGAATCTTTGCAAAACCTGCTTGACGCGTATCATATATAAGCATTTTATCATTTAGTGAGAGAGCTTTGGGAAACGCATGATTTCTCTGAGTTTGCAAAAGATACCGAAGAAGCTCAGGCTAGATTTGTTCGTCCAAGAAAAGCGCAAATCACTTTTAGGCTTGAGCCAAATGAAATCGAAAAACTTAAAAAAATCGCGCAAGAGAAAGGCCTCAGTTACACCTCTTTGGTAAGAATGTGGATTAAAGAGAAATTAACCTCGCAAAGTTAGTGCCAATAGAAACGGATAAACGGAACGAGTATCTCATAACTAATCAGATATCTCAAGGTGGATATAGCAAGCGGCAAAGGCGGCATAGGCTAACTTAGTTAATTTACTTAAACAACTCTATAAGGTCGACTGATAATCCCGGAAACATCGCCGAGGATAGGCTATCCCCTTCTGATAAACTTTGAGCTACTTTAAAGACATCAGCCGACAGGTAGACCTCGACGGTCTTTTCTTCGGGGTCAACAGCCCAGTACTCTTTAACACCGAACCTGGCGTAGATTTTCTTCTTTTTGACAAGGTCATAATATGCGGAAGAAGGCGAAACTATCTCAACGACCAAATCGGGGGCGCCTTTAATGTTATCCTCGGTGATGATTTCTTGTCGTTCCTTTGAGATAAATAATATATCCGGCTGCACAACGTTTTCATCATCAAAGTAAACGTCGGTAGGCGCCGGGAAAATTTCGCCTGCGTTGTTTTTTTCTACATAATCCGACAATAAGCGCAGTAGCCTTAAAGAAATCCTCTGATGCTTCGTCTTAGGCGCTGGTACCATTACTAGTTCCCCTCTAATTAACTCGTACCGCTTATCTTCGGGCAGGCGCAGATAGTCCTCATAAGTGTATTTGTCTTTCTTTTGAGCTGGACGGGCCATTTAACATCGCCTCCTTCTTAAGACCATCTTACCCCGCTGCTCAGCTTTTATCAATTTTATGGGGTCGTTTATGGGGTCGTCGACCCGGAACCTGATTTTTCCGTGGCCTTGTTATATAAAGACGCCTGTTTTATAATATCAACGCTAGTGCAACTATCTTGACCGTTACCAATATATGTTTCGGTTTTTAAGCGATAACAAACTTGGATATAAAGGTCTAGATGCCATTCTTGTTTAAATTTTTTTGTTAGGTTAGCGGCTTCATATTATCTTATGAAAATAGTACAGAATCCCACAACTTTAGAAGAATTGATAAATATTGCCAAGGATCAATTCGGTGATTTAGTCAAAGCTGTAGTTGATCTTGATAAAGAGATATTGGTTATTGGTGGTGAACTACACGCTGACGAAGAAGCGCTTCTCTTGGAGCAAGGAGGTCGGCAAGAATATCTATGGGGTTTTAATTTATATCCAGAGAAACCGGAGAAAGAATGGGTTGAGTTTGATTCAATGATTAACATAAAGCCTTCACAGAACAATCGCTCAGGAGATATCGAAAATCCAGAGATAAGAGAGAAGATTTTAGAAATTATAAACAAATTAATTGTGCGATGAATATTAAACACAGCGATTTAGCGCAAGGGAACTGGCGGAAGCTTTCTTTGGCCGAACAATTGGGTAATATCGGCAGCGAGGTAAACCGCGCCTTTCGTTTTCAAAACAAAGATCAACAGCTGCTTGAAAACGCATTTGACCGCGCTCTTGAACTATTCGATTTAACAATAAGTGATCCTCGTTGGCGCCATCGCCTGAAAGAAATAACGCGCGCAAGAGAAGTCTTTTGTGATGCAATCTTGGGGGGAAATAAATACAATAGTTCGCCTGAGGATTTAAACCGCTACTTCTATTACTTCGCTCTTGCTGCTCGTTTGTCCAAATAGAGAGTAAGCGCATGCACCCGCAGGGTGCTTCCCTGAGCTAAGAACGAACCGCCTCATTCACCGACCTTAAAGCCCTTGTCCATTCCCCTGTCTTAAGACAAAACGTTTAATGCCGAATGGTCCGCTATAATATTGAAGTGCTTATCATGGGTAAAAATTAATATCTCATTATCTAGGCATATTTGGGCTATAGCCAAATCCACGGTCGAAATATTAATCCCTTTTCTTGCTAAAGAATATCCAAGCACTCCAGCCCTGTAAAATGTTTCATAAGATTCTTCAATTCGGCATAACGTGCTAAAAAGATCATTGAGTGTACTAAGCTCTTCATCTCCTTTTGCGCCTCGTAGAAGCTCAGTCGCAACCAATCCGCAGTAAGAGGGATTGAGAAGCACGAGGCTTAATAATTTTCGTATCGCAAGCTAATGCGGCTAAACCGCCAGCCGCACGACTAAATCCTCCAACACGGCCTCGGGCGGCTGGGGGCTGGACTTTAGGGCGATGTCGGCTGTGAGCAGCAGCTCGAATGCTCGCTTAAGCTCTTCGATGGAGAAGTTGCGGCTCTGGTCGCGGTATTTGGAGACTACGAAGGGCGGGAGTTTCTTGCCGCCGGCGCCTGTGAGGTTCTCGACTAGGAACTTGCTGTCGCGCCCGGCCTCCGTCCACACCTTCGTCCGCAGGATAAGGCGAAAGTGGCGCGCGATGAGACTAAGAAGACTGAGCGGCGCCTCTTTTTGAGTGAGCAACCGGTCGAGGAGTTCGATGGCCTTTGGGACGTTGCGCTCCCCTATGTGTGTCGAGAGGTCGAATATCGATACCTCCGTTGACCTGGTGACAACGGGGTCGACATCGTCGGGGTCGATGATGCGCTCATCTTCGCAGTAGAGGCTTACCTTCTCGATTTCGGTGCCGAGCCGGTCGAGGTCGGCGCCGACCACATGCAGCAGGTGCCTGGCGACGGCATCGGAGACGAGTTTGCCGCGCGCCGCGAACTGCTCTTTAATCCAGACCGTAGGGCTTTTGTTGAGGATTTTGAGCGAGTATTCGGCGATTTCGCCCGTCTTTTCGACCGCCTTGTAGAGACGACTCGTCTTGTTGGCGCTGTTCGAGACAAAGACAACGCAAGCGAACTCGGACGGTTTCTCGGCGTATTCGGCAAGCTTTGCGACGTCGTCTTTTGCCGGCTTATCGGCATTTTTCACGACGACCAGGCGCTTCTCCGACATGAACGGCAGGGTGTTCGCGGCCTGGATTATCTTCACGGCGCTTGCCTCCGCGCCGTTGAATTGGTCGTAGTTAAAATCGAGGTCAAACTGCGCGGAGATGCGTTTTTTCAGGCGCGCCAAGGCGTCGTCTATCAGTTTCTTGTCGCCGTGTATAAGATAGACTGGTTTTAACGGTTTTTGTTTTTGCGGCTTTTTTATCTGACCGTTCATTGCCGTCCTTGCTCTCGACCAATCTGGTTTCAACCCTATTGTAGCATCCAGCGATATCCGAAAGACAAGATTCTTGCCCGGCTCCCCCATGCTTGTGAGCAAATAATTTGATTAAGCATCTATAGAGCGGTACAATCGGCCAAAAGTACGAGCTGCGAATCATACCGCACGCTCATGAAATCGTATTTTTAGTATTATACTCGCGAGTATAATACTTATAAGTAAACTCGGCAAGAACGGCAAGAGGTTTTAGCCTGGGTATGCAGTGGGGTTTAACCCCTCGCGCTTACCGATTGACCCGGAACCTGATCTTTCTGGCGCCCAAAATCTCGAATTTGCCCTCTTCTTTCCAGGCTTCGAGCCGGGCCTTGTCAAGCTGAATTAAGAGGTTTCTCTCCTCCATGTCCCTAACGCGGGAGGAAGGCTTTCTGTCAAGACCGTGCTCGGCTTTAACCCTGGCAAAACCGGCTCTTCTAGCCTTGTATTCATCCCAGTTTATCTTTCTCATGCTCTCAAAACTCCTCTTTTAGCTCGGCAAGAGCGGCTTCGACACGTTCCTCTCCCGCTCTTTTCGCCAAATAATCCCAGTCGATCTCCTTGGAGTGCAAAACCATTAGCTCTTTGGCCCAAGTCCCATCATCTTGGGACTTCCAGTGGACATAGGCGTTTACACAGGTAGGCTCGATATAGTGGGTGAACTAAAGGATCGTTGGAAATTAAGAATTGGGGCTTTTAGAATTATTTACGCAATCGATAACGGCGAATTGGTTATTCTAGTGATTGACGCAACCTCTTGATTAGTCTGCCTGCTTCTCCACGTAGACACGGTAGGTCTCCCCGTCGGATTTAATTGTAACATCCCCGTGGAGGTCTGTGCGGTAGATTTTCGAGCCGGCTGCCTTGAGCCTGTCGAGCGCGGCGCGTGACGGGTGGCCGTACCGGTTGTCCCCGCCGACCGAGACGACCGCGACCTCCGGCTTTACCTCGCGCAGAAAATCATCGCCGCTCGAATACGCGCTCCCGTGATGGCCGACTTTCAAGACGTCGACGTCGATATCGAACTCGTCGCCCCGCGCGAGCAACGACGCCTCGGTCTCCTCGCCCGCATCGCCGGTGAACAAGATGTCGAAGTCGCGATAACGCGCGGTGAAGACCGCCGAATCGTCGCGGCCGTCTCCCGCGTACTCGCTCGCAAGAAGGACGTCCAGCCTCAATACCGAACCCAATTCGAGGGTGTCGCCGTCATCGAGCGCTATACACTCTATTCCGCTCTTCTCTATCTGCCTGATTAGCGCCCCGCCCTCATCGGATTCCCCCATGGCACGAGGATACGCGACCGCGCCTACGTTGCAGCTTTGCAATATCCCATGGACCCCATCGACATGGTCGGCGTGCTCATGGCTGAAGATAATCGTGTCGATTCGGTTGACCCCCCGCTCGGCAAGGAGCCGCTTGAGCGCGGCCGCGTTCGGCCCGGTGTCGACGAGAACCCGCGCCCCATCAGGCGCGGTCAGCAGCGCGGCGTCGCCTTGGCCTACATCCAAGAAGACCGCCTCGAGTTGCGATGGAGCCGTCGCCATCCCCGCCTGCCACCATATCGAAGCAGCGGAGACCGCTATCAAGAGCATTGCTATATGCGCGAGCCTTAACCTGACATTTAGCGTGCGCAAGAAGAAAAGGCCCGCGCCCAAGACGGCGTAAGACGCGACCGCTATCGCCAAACCCGGCTGCTTAAAATAGACAGCGCCACCGGGCACGTTCGCGAGGAAAGCGGCTGTCCGTATCATCACTTTCAGCAGCAGGCCGACTATGAAATATACGGGGGTCGCGAGAAGCGGCGCTATCGCCTCGATGGGGACGACCGCCATACCAAGGATGAGAATCGGCCCGGCCAGGGGCGCGACGACGAGATTGGCGATGAGCGATATCGTCGAGAGGTAACCGAAATAATAGACCATGATGGGGACGACCCCGACTTGCGCGGCGAGCGTGACCGCGAGCGCCGAGCGGAGCGCTCGCGGGGTGTCGGCGGCCATCCGCTCGAAAAGCGGGACCAAGAGGATGATCGCGCCGGTCGCGGCGAACGAGAGTTGAAAGCCGATATCGTAGAGCGCGAACGGGTCGAGAATCAGGATAATGAGGGCCGCGGCGGCTAGCGATGCGAGATGGTTTTTGTTCCCGCCGAAAAACCACGCGGTAAGGCCGACGCAGGCCATGAGAAACGCCCTGGTGATCGAGGGCTGCATCCCCGCGAGCAGCGTGTAGGAGGCCGCGGCTATGACCAGCACCGCGTATTGGCAAACAGCGGGTAGTCGTATGAGGTGAAGGAGCGGCCAGAGCGCGCCGACGATAAGCGCGATGTTCATGCCCGACGCGGCGACGATATGGGTAAGGCCGGTCGTCTTGAAAGCCTCGTCGACGCTCTCGCTCAACATCGAGGTATCCCCTAAGACGATACCGTTGAGCAGGCCGGCTTCATCGCCGCTGCCGAAGCGGGCCGCGTTGCACTCCCTTATCCAGACGCGTGAAACGCCCGCCCCTTTTAAGAGAAACGCCGAAATATCGCCCCGATTCGACTCCGCCCGCACTATATCATCGAGATTGGAATTTATAGTAGCTGTAATGCCGCGATAGTAAAGATAGCGCCGGTAATCGAAATCGCCGGTTGATTTCGGCAGGCGCGCTTTGCCCGATACGCTGACCGCTTGCCCCGCGTGCAGCTCGATTTTTTCATCCGAGCGGATTTGGATACGCGCATATTCCCTGAGCGCCCAGTCCCGCCTTCCGTCATCTAGCCGCGCGACCCGGATATCGAAGCGCGTCTGCCCCCGGTGATAGACAGCGTCGTTTATGAGCGTCCCCTCGACCTTGACGTAAGCGCCGTCAGTGGCCGCTTTGCTCAGAAAGCCCGCGTCCAGCCGTTCTGAAGCGAGTGCGGTTAGGGTCACGCCGAGTAAAACCAGGGCAATTACCGCTAGTATATACCTATAGTTTACCCTTTGTCTTGTGACTATGATTAGAGCTATATTGGCTGCTAGTAGTGCGCATAGCGTATAGCTCAACTTTATATCTAGCCATTCGGATATTGCTATACCCGCCACATAGGCGCCGGCAAAGAGCGCCAGCGGCGGGAATGCCCTTTT
>JAGXSZ010000027.1 GCA_018333515.1 Actinomycetota bacterium | reverse complement strand
ATTATATTTCTTACGAGCCGTAAAATCGGCTCGGTGATGTCATAGACAAAGTTCAATATCGGCCTGGTGATATTATTGACCGGTATCGGTATAAACGACAGAACCACTCGAACAAGTATAAATATATACAATAAGCGAAAGACAACATCGACCACTTGATAGATATTAAACGGCACCTGGACACTCCTCCGATTATGCTAAGTCCTGAGCTCTTTTTATCGCTGCCCCTATGGCCCCTTGAATCATTGTGTCAAATCCGAATTCTTCAAAAACCTTGAGCGCGGCCTCCGTCGTACCCCCTGGTGAAGTCACCGCTTCGCGCAGCTCCCCCGGTTCGTCGCCGGTGCTTTGGAGCAGTGCGAGCGAACCCGCCATCGTCTGCACGACCAACTTCTTGGCGACCTCCGCATCGAGTCCCGCGTCCGAAGCCGCTCTAATCAGCGACTCTATCATCAAAAAGAAATACGCGGGCCCGGACCCGCTCACCGCCGTCGCCTCGTTCTGCAGGTCCTCCGGAAGCTCTACAGCCTCACCCACAGATGAAAAAAGCTCTAACGCAATAGAGACGTCCTCGTCTCTAGCATACGCCCCCCTGCTCGCCACCGACATCGCTTTTCCCACAAGCGCCGGGGTGTTCGGCATAACACGAATAACCGGTAAATTCTTCTGGGCCAAGTTCGCTATTTTTTCGGTCCCGGCGCCGGCGACAATAGAAATAACGAGCGAGTCTTCTCGAAAGCTTTCCTTTGCCGCGGCCAGAACTTCGCGCATTTGCCCCGGTTTTACCGCCAGCAAAACTATATCGCCACGGGCTATCGCCTCGTTATTGCTTTGCGTTATCCCCACATTAAATCTGTCTCTAAGGGCCTCTAGACGACCTGTATCGACATCGCTCAGAACGACATCGCTTGCCTTTACGACGCCCGCTCCGAGAAAGCCTCCCAGAAGAGCCTCCCCCATTTTGCCTGCTCCGATAATCGCAAGAACCTTACCTTGAAGCAACGGCCGCTCCTCCTAGAACTGGTTGAAAAATCCCTTTTCCAACAAACGCCTTCTCTCTTCCGCCGATACGTCTACGTTGTTGGGTGTGAGCAGAAATACCCGGTCAGCGACTTTCTGCATACCCCCGTCGAGAGCGTAGGTCAAACCGCTGGCAAAATCGATCAATCTCTTCGAAAGATCCGCGTCACTTAGTTGAAGATTTATTATCACGGGGATGTTTTCTTTATACTTGTCGGCGATTTGCTGGCAATCGTTGAAGTTTCTCGGCTCGACGATGTGCACCCTAACCTGGGGCGGCTGCGGCACTGAATGGATAGACGCTGTTTTCCTTGCCCTATCCAAATCCGGGTAGCGCGTTATCTTTCGAACTGTGCGCACCTCATCGAAGTCATCGTCGTAATCTCTGTCGTCCGTCAGGTCTTCATAGGTGTGCTCATATGGCTCTTCTTCGACCAACGTAAAATACTTTCGTATCTTTCCCGCAAAGCTCTCACGCTTTTCGTGCATGATCTCTCCTCCTAAGCTAAATAAAAATCGCTGTTCCGATTCTAACCATATTAGATCCTTCTTCTATTGCTACTTCAAAGTCATTGCTCATGCCCATCGAAAGATACTCCATCTCAATATTCCGTTCTTGCCTGCTAGATATACTGTCGTATAATTTTTTCAATTTTGCAAAGTGCGGCCTCGTCAACTCCGCATCGTCTTCCAACGGCGCCATCGTCATCAGACCTTTGACGCGAACATTGCCTAACAGAACCAACTCATCGAGCGCCTCGGCGACCTCATCGGGCGCGAACCCGTGCTTGGTCGCTTCCCCCGAAACGTTGACTTCCAACAAAACATCCTGCACTTTATTTATTCTCTTGGCGCCGGCGCTTATCTCTCTTGCGAGAGCCATACTGTCTACAGATTGTATCAGGTATACAAAAGGGATGATATACCTTACTTTATTTCTTTGCAAATGCCCGATGAAATGCCAGTTGATACGCCCTTCCAGCTCCCCATTCTTCGAAACAAGCTCTTGCGACCGATTCTCACCTAGGTCTACAATCCCTGCTTGCAGAAGCTGCATGATGGCCTCTACCGGCTGATTCTTCGTCACAGCCACCAAAGACACATCATCGGCACTCCTGCCGCTCCGAATCGCCGCTCTTTCGATTTTCTCTCTTATTATCCGGATATTTTCATAAACCTGCATCCGAAACATCTTCGATGCCAATCGGTCTTGTTCCTTTAAATTTCCAAAATATCGACCAAAGTTTCAAAATATTCAGGGCGCGTAAAGCTCAATTAATGTCTTAGCAATCGAACGGGTTCTAATATAGATTCGCAAATTAATAATCCCGCAACATCGCGGCCGCAGGATTTTAATAAAGTCTCGATGTTATTAAATTGTGAACAAGCAATTAATACGAAGGATTGCTCCCGTCGTGAATCTCACCGGTGACGAGATAGGCGATTCTGTAGCCGATATCTACGCAATGGTCGGCCACACGCTCTAGATAACGGCTCGCCAAAAGAACGTTGCCAATCCACTCCATCGACTCGTGGTCCTTATATTGACCTATTTTTTCGAAGATCTTTCTATGCATATGGTCGATAGGGTCGTCCATCTCGGGAAGCTTCGCCGCTAGCGCCAAGTCTTTTTCATGGAACGCTTTCAGGCATGCATCGACGATGACGAGTGTCTCGCGACCCATCTCGTCGAGATGTTCAGTCAGCTCTTTTACCGGCTCCACGGGACAAAAACGCTTAGCGCCCTTGGCCATATTGACCGAAAGGTCCGCCATCCTCTCCAGGTGAAGAGCGATAAACAAGACCGACCAGCAAAGCCTCAAATCGCGCGCCACAGGGGCTTGTCGTGCGACTATAGCCATTGCTTGCTCTTCAATCTCGTGATTGAGCCGGTCTATCTCATCGTCGAGCGCTATGACCTCATCGGCCAGCTCCACATCACAATCGACGACCACCCTGACCGCGTTCTCTATCGCTTGCCGTGTCGCCTTCCCCATTCTTGCCACGACCTCTTCGAGGTCGTGCAACTCCTCATGGAAACTCTTCCTGGGCATACTATCCCCTCCTTTCCGATAAATAAATCGAGACATATACAATCAATCATACAAGAACAAATAATCAAAATGTCATGATAATAGTATTATTTTCGGTTTTTTTTCAAGATTGTTAAGGTAAATCGTTCGTATGGCCTCAATCTATGCGAGGAAAGACCGCCGCGACGGCCGCCTGGCGGCCGGTCACACATCCATCGCCCCTATAGGAAAAGAACAAGTCGGTCCTACAAGAAGTGCAACTATCTTCGCAAGTAAATATTTTCGCCGGGCCAACGCCGGCTTCCTCTAATCGATAACAGACTAGCGCAGGCAAGTCCAATTTGCCCCCATTGAACCAGCGCTCCTTGTCCGAAAATTTTTCCGCAAACTTCTTTATAAGGTCTTCGCCGACCCGATAACAGCAGCCGCCGATCGACGGACCGATAAAGGCCGTCAAGTCGGCGGGCTCGACCGCCCGGTCTTCGACCATTCTATTGATTGTGTTCTCCACTATGCCGGCGTAGACTCCCCGCCATCCGGCGTGCGCCGCGCCGATTACGCGACGCCGGGGCTCCACAATGACAACGGGGACGCAATCCGCGAAAAAAAGGGTTAACGGTACGGCTTCGAGATTTGTGACGAGCGCATCGACCCCGCGGACGGCTTCTTTTAACGAGACCGCTCCGGAGCCCGCGATAGACTCATCGACAACGGCCACCCCGCCTCCGTGTACCTGCTCGGCACAGGTCATCAGCGCGGGGTCTAATCCAAGCAAGGCGCGGAGCGCTTCTCTGTTTTGAATAACCGCCGCGTCGTTGTCGCCTACATGGAGCGCCAAATTGAGCGAGTCGTAAGGCGCCCGACTCGCTCCGCCTTCCCGCGTGGTGAAAGCGACGAGAATCCCGCGCTCTTCACGGAGCGCTTTCGATATATATAAACCGGTTCCGTCGACAACCTCAAGCGTCAACCCGTAGTCCGAATAGTCGTCGTTGTTGTCGTCTCTAGGGTTTCCCATAACTTACACCTTCAGGAGATCGGCCGTCCGTGAAATATTCGATATTCTTAAAAGCGGTCATACGGCATCCGCTCTGCCTCTACTTGAAATCCGCTTAATAAAAAACCGCCTGCGTCAGCGGGCGGTCTCAAATTCTATTTCTTGAATCTCGCTAGCGCGCTCTATTTTTTGCGCAAGAATGTCGGTATGTCGAGGTCTTCGGTGTCGAACGTCGGCATCGAAGACTGCTCATCCATGGATTTCGGGATAAATTCGAGTTTCTCGTGCTTCCTGATATCAAAGCCCGTCGCTATAACGGTCACTCTTACCTCATCGCCGAGCGTATCGTCTATGACCGCGCCGAAAATAATGTTCGCTTCGGGGTGGGCCGCGTTGGCTATGACTTCCGCCGCTTCGTTGACCTCGAAGAGACCCAGGTCCGAGCCGCCCGATATATTGAGCAGAACACCCTGCGCGCCTTCGATGGACGCTTCGAGCAGCGGGCTCGAAATAGCCGCTCTCGCCGATTCGACGGCCCTGTTGTCGCCGCTCGACACTCCGATGCCCATAAGCGCCGAACCCGCATTGGTCATAATCGTTCTGACATCCGCGAAGTCGAGGTTTATGAGGCCCGGGACTGTAATCAAATCGGTGATGCCCTGCACGCCTTGCCTGAGGACATCGTCCGCTAGTCTGAAGGCCTCTATAATCGAGGTCTTTTTCTCGGCGACATGCAAAAGCCTGTCGTTAGGAATAATTATAAGGGTGTCGACTGTCTCTCGCAGGCGCATGATTCCTTCGTCCGCCTGCATCGAGCGCTTCCTGCCCTCGAAGCTGAACGGCCGTGTTACGACACCGACGGTCAGCGCCCCGATTTCCTTCGCTATACCCGCTATTACCGGAGCCGCTCCCGTTCCCGTACCGCCGCCTTTTCCGGCGGTGACAAAAACCATATCCGACCCCTGGAGCGCCTCTTTAATATCTTCACGGCTCTCTTCGGCCGCCTGGTAACCGACTCCGGGATCCGCACCCGCGCCTAAACCCTTCGTGAGGTTTGCCCCTATGTGAACCTTATAATCGGCGTCGGACATCAACAACGCCTGGGCATCGGTGTTGCAGGCGATAAACTCAACGCCGCGAAGCCCGGCTTCAATCATCCGGTTCACCGCGTTAGTGCCGCCGCCCCCTACTCCGACTACTTTTATCACAGCCAGGTAATTGGCGCCCGCGTCCAACATCATAATGTCCCCCCTGTTAGCCTGTTAATGCCTCTACTATTACTTGATGGTTTACTGTGTATACCTCTGGTGCAGATACAGTGCCAGGTGCTCTAAACCTTGGGACTAACCTTACCCTATTCAATACTCAAATGCAACTATCTTTTTTATTTTGGCGGACCTAGAAATATTAACCATACACCTTTAGATTTGAGCAAACTATGTAATCTACCAGGAACTACGCTATATCACAGCAAGTGCGCCACCAGGCCGGCGCACTTTGACCTCCGCTAAAATCGCAGATAAAGCGCTTGCTTAAAATTTTGGATGTTTTCAACGGCACGCCCGTTGAATTCCAGGTAGAATTTCGCATCAAAAACGGTTCGAGATTTGGGCTCGACACCATAGCGCCGGTTTACGGCACCGAATCGATCCGTTTTATGACCGGGTCCGATTTAGGGTAATTGCGGATATCTATCTGAATCACTTGTTTCCCTTGTTTGCCGATGATCGTGTCGAGAATCTTGTGCTTATCCCCGGCGTTCTCGGCACGGCCAAAGAGTATCTCGACATTGTCTTTGTTATACAAGGTCAGCTTGTCGATTGACGACGCCGAAACAAGATTAATCGATCTTTGAAAAGCCGGGCTCATTTCTTTCAGGCAGTTCATGGCGTTTTCCAGAGACCCGTTCAAGAGGTGCCGCCCGACCTTTATTTTGCCGACGGGTAAATCGGTGATAATGGGAACGTTTATGCCTTCGGCATACCGGCGCTCCGCTATTATAAACAACTCCTCGTCGACGAGAAAGAACTTTCCGGTGTGAGATATAAGCGCTTTCGGCACACGCTCATCTATGACTATCTTGAGCGTGCTCGGCCAAGCCCGTTTTACGACTACGCTCTTTACCCACGGGTCTTTCTCGATTTTGACCGCCAGCTTGCCTGTAGGCACACTCAACAAATTAGTATTCTCGCTTACCCCGCTCGTCTCGACGATTTTCACGGGCGAGACATATTTATTGCCGGAGATATCCACGCTTTTAACATCGAATACACCGGACCTAAAGAGTTGCGCCGTGCCCAGAACGACGGCGACGGCGACCGATGCGATTACCAGTATCTGTTTTCTCCTGGTGCGCCTGATGTCTACGAGCTTCCGCTGTCTCTCCTCCGCTTTAGCGCGCGCAAGATTTCTTCCTTCGACCATTACTACCACCCGTCTATAATATTACTGCAATTCATTGCCGTTACAACCAGAACGGATTTTAATACTTGTCATATCTCTTCGAATTCTCCAAGAAACTCTATCTCCGGCTCGAGATGGACCCCCGTATGCTCGAAGACCCTTATCTGAACCGCTTTTATCAGCGAGTATATGTCCGATGCCCGAGCCGAGCCGCGATTAATAATAAAGTTCGCGTGCTTCTCTGAGACTTCGGCGTCACCGCTGCGCATCCCTTTACACCCGGCTTTTTCTATCAACAAGCCCGCCGGCGTTCTCTTGGGGTTTCTAAAGACACTGCCCGCGTTGGGAAATTGTAGCGGCTGGTTGCTCTTTCTTTGGTCAAACCACTCCTCCATCCGGCGCTTTATTATTTCAGGCTCGCCGGGAGTCAGCGCGAGCGTGGCTTCGACTATGATATCGTCTTTGTCGAAATTACCGTTGCGATACTCGAAACAAAGGTCGCGAACTCCCAAGACTCTGAATTCGCAAGCTTTCGTAAAAACCATTACGCTACTGATGACATCACCGATACAGTGCTCGTGCGCGCCCGCGTTCATTACCAGCGCGCCCCCGAGGCTGCCGGGAATTCCCACGGCAAACGTCATGCCGTCGAGCGCATGCTTAGACGCCGTCTGCACCAGCAACGGCAGCGAAACCGCGGCGCCGGCCTGAATCTTATTGCCGTCGACTCGCTTGAGCATGAAATCTTTTCCGAGACGCACCACGATTCCCTGGAAGCCGGCATCCGATACGAGAAGGTTCGAGCCCTTGCCGATGACAAAGAGGGGCAAACCCCATTCGTTAGCCGAATACAGGACCGCCCTTAATTGGTCGAACGAGTCCGCCACAGCAAAAAGCGCGGCGGGTCCGCCGGCCCGGATGCTCGTCTCCTTGGCAAGAATCTTGTTCTTGACGACGTTGTCGCCCAAGACTTGTCGGAGTGAATAATAAGCCCTGTTCAAATAGTGAGCGCCCACGTGCAACCATTCCTTGAGTACAGGCTAAGCAAATCCTCGCCTATGGTCGATATGTCTCCGGCCCCCATCGTCAGCACGAGGTCGCCTTCTTTCACGTTCGCCCGCAAATACTTGGGTATCTCCGCCTTATTCGGCAGGTAGACCACATTCTTTCTCGGGTCTTGCGCGAGCAACGCATCGACTATCGATTTCCCGGACACGCCTGGTATCGGCTCTTCGCCCGCCGAATATACATCCGTCAGCACAATCATGTCGGCATCCGAAAACGAAGCGCCGAAATCCTTGCCGAGAAATTTCGTCCTGGAATACCTGTGGGGCTGGAAAATGCAGATAAGACGCTTCCATTCTCCGCTCTTCGCGGCGCTCAGGGTCGCCTTGACTTCGGTCGGATGGTGGGCATAGTCATCGAAGAGGACAAAGTCCGGCGTCGTTCCGATGAGCTGAAAACGGCGCTTAACGCCACAAAACTGCTTAAGGGCACCGAGCGCTCCGCCTAAATCCAAACCGAACTCGACGCTGATAGCGATTGTGGCGAGAGAATTACATATATTGTGCATGCCCGGGACGTTCAACTCGACCTTCGCGACATACTCTCCGCGAATGTAGAGGTCGTACGCGCACCCGAGCCTCATTTCGCCGACGTTACGCGCCGTGAAATCATAGTCCGCTACGGTGGCGCCGTCATCTAAATCCACGCCGTAAGTGATGAACCTCTTGTCCGAGCGCGCCATGAGACGTTTGACGCCCGCGTCATCGCCGCAACAGACGACAAAACCGTCTTGCGGCAACAGCTCGACAAAATCGTAGAAAACATCGTCTATCTCTTCGAGCGACGCGTAGTAATCGAGGTGGTCCGCTTCGATGTTGGTTATTATAATCGCTTCCGGCCGTAGAAAAAGGAGCGACCCGTCGCTCTCATCGGCCTCGGTTATAAAAAACTCTCCGCTGCCGTACTTGGCGTTGCTCCCGATATCATTGAGTTCGCCGCCTATCAGAAACGTCGGGTTTTGGTTTGTCTTATCGAAGGTCGCGGAGATCATCGAGGTAGTCGTAGTCTTGCCGTGCGTACCGGCCACCGCGATGCTTCGTTTATCTCTTCCGAGCCGGGCAAGCATCTCGGCTCGACGAATCACCTTTAGGCCCCGCTCGCGCGCTGCCCTAAGCTCAGGGTTTACTTCAGGTATAGCTGTTGAGACAACGACCACATCCGGCGTACCCATCGCCGCGGAATCGTGTCCTATCGATATCTCCGCGCCCGCCTCACGCAACGCCTTCGTGTAGCGGGATTCTTTCAAGTCCGACCCGCCGACCTGAAAACCCTTCTCGAGCAGCACCTTTGCGATACCACTCATGCCCGCGCCGCCGATCCCTATGAAATGGAAATGTTTTGTCTTTTCAACCATTGCTTCTCCCCTATTGCTTTGCGTTCCGCATCCAAACTTTGTTGTAAACTTCAGACCTTCGCGGGTAAGTTCGCCTCACCGATCTCAAAGACGAGGGCCGCCAGGTTCTCATCCGCATCCGGTTTTCCGAACGCGAGCGACGCTTCTCTCATGGCGCGCAAGCGCCCTTCATCCGATATGAGCGAGTCGACCATTTCACGTAATGCGTCGCCCGACAGTTCCCTATCCAATATGACCTCGGCCGCGCCTGTATCTTTAAGGCTTCGGGCATTTTTTTCCTGGTGATTGTCGGTCGCGTATGGATATGGGATAAGTATCGCCGGCAAACCTTTCGCCGATATCTCGGCAATCGTAGTCGCTCCCGACCGGCAGACTAAAAGATCGGAACCGGCGTAAGCGACACTCATGTCGTCGATATACGGGAGAGCGTCGTAACGGAGGCTATCGTCCCCTCTTCGCATATCCTCAATCGCTCTCTTTACCAGTTCAAAGTTTATCTTACCCGTAGCATGGACTATCTGCAAGCCGTCGTTATGGCGCCACGTATCATACGCCTCGACCACCGCTTCGTTTATCTTCCGCGCCCCCCTGCTGCCGCCAAAGACCAACAGGGTCTTACGTTTTTCGTCGAGCCCAAACGCTTTTACGGCGGCTTCGCGGTGAGCGTCTAGTATCTCCCGGCGAATAGGGTTGCCGGTGACTTCGACGCGCTTGCCGCGAGGAAAGAATTCCGCCATATCCGGATAGGAGACGGCTACGGCGCTCGCCACCCGCCCGAGAACCCGGTTTACAAGCCCGGGTACCGCGTTTTGCTCATGGACGACGGTTGGAATATGGAGCAATACCGCCGCGCCAACGACCGGCAGGCTAACATACGCGCCCATTCCGATGACGATATCGGGCTTGAAATGCCGCAGAAGGTTCACAGCCTCTATCGTTCCCTTGCCGGCTGAAAGAAAAGTACCGAACGCCTTAAACGACGGCTTTCGGGGTAAGCCTTTTGCCTCGATGGCTTTGAAGCCATGTCCGGCTTGCGGAACCAAAGTCGCCTCTAAACCCGCACTGGTGCCGACAAACAAAATATCAAGGTCTTTTTTTGCTCTTTGTAGTGCCGCGGCTAGAGCCAGACCCGGATACACGTGTCCCGCTGTCCCGCCGCCGCTTATTATCACTCGCATTCGTTCTAGGTCTCCCTGTCGCATTACTTGCGCTACTGCTTGAACGCTTCTTTGCACTGGTTTTACGCTTTTTACTCGCGGCTTTGGCGGAGGTGGGGCTCTTCGCGTCTTTTATCGATACCACATGCGAGGACGCCGCGACGGGCTTCTTCCGCGAGGCGCTCTTCTTCGTCTTTCTCGAGCGTGACGTGGTCTTGCGTTCCGCCGCGTCCTCACGGGAGCCGTCGAATAAACGCACCCTTGACCTCCGACGCCGCGAGGTTGACTCACGCTCGTTTTCGACAGCGATGCTTAAGAGTAACCCTACCGCCGCGAGGTTGACTATGAGCGAAGAACCACCGTAGCTTATGAACGGCATCGGTATGCCGGTTATGGGCAGAATCTGCGTTACCGTTCCCATATTCACCAAGGCTTGCAGCACTACCATAGAAGTAACACCCGTGCCCAACAATCGCCCGAAGCGACTGTTGCATTTGAGCGATATTCGCACGCCGTAATAGGCAAACGCGGCGAACAGAAGGATGGTTGCCAGTGTTCCGAGCAGCCCGACCTCCTCACCGATTATAGCGAAGATGAAATCGGTATGCGCCGCCGGAAGGTAGAAATACTTTTGCCTGCTCATCCCTAAGCCCACACCGAAAAGCCCGCCGGACCCAAACGCCAGCAGCGACTGCATTATCTGATAACCGGCTCCCAATGGGTCGGCCGAGGGGTCTAGAAAGGCTGAGATGCGCTTGAGGCGATAGGACGCGGAATATATAAGGTAGGTCGCACCGATTCCTCCCATCGTCACCAGCAACAAAAGGTACTTCAGGTTAAAACCGGCGACAAAGACGGTAGCCAGGAGCGCCAGGCAGATAGCTATGGTCGTCCCCATATCGGGCTGGAGCATAATAAGGGTCACCACTAATATTATTACTACCGCATATGAGTAGAACAGCTCTTTCAGGTTGTTAAGGTCTTTGCCGTACCGCGTAAAGACGTCCGCCGTTAATAAGATGACCGCGAGTTTAGCTATCTCTGAAGGCTGTATTTGAAACCCGCCAAACGAAAACCAGCTGCTCGCACCGCCGGCGGTCTTACCGATTCCCGGAATCAACACGGCGACCAGCATTATTAACGACAAGCCGACTGCGGGACGCGCGAGTCCCCGTATCGTCCGCAACGGGGTGCGGGACGCGACCATAAGTACCACGAAGCCTATCAACGCCGCCAGTGATTGCTTCTTGATATAGTAATAACTGTCACCGGTGCTCGCAAATGCGCGAATAGAACTCGCCGACAACACCATGACGAGCCCGAGCAAAATCATGACGAAGACTAATCCGAGCAACCTATGATAATCATGCCTGTCTTTAGTTCTTGCTCTCGCCATCGCTTACCCCAAGGCCCATAACGGCTTTCTTAAAGGCGTCCCCTCTTTGAGCGTAACCATTGAACGCGTCGAAACTCGCGCATGCCGGGGATAACAACACCACGTCGCCCGGGTGCGAAAGGGCCGCCGCGCGCACCACCGCGTCTTCGACCGTGGCCGCGTATTCCCGGCGGATATCTCCCGGCATCACCTCTAAGATATCGCGACCCGCCTCGCCAAAACCGACCGCGGCTTTGACGCCCAGACCCAAACTCCGGGCCAGCGGGACAAAACTGTTGCCTTTATTTCTGCCACCGACCAGAAGAACGAGCGGCTCCGTAAAGGCGGTCAGCGCCTTGACCGTCGCGTCGACATTGGTCGCTTTCGAATCGTTGTAATAAGAGACTCCATCGATTGTTCCCACAAACTCTACCCGGTGGCGCAGACCGGAGAACCCCGTCACGGTCTCGGCTATGACCCGCGGGTCTATGCCGGCGGCGTAACAGGCGGCCGCGACCGCCATGACGTTGTCGATATTGTGGCTGCCGCGAACCTTGAGTTCGCCGACGCCGCAGAGGTCGATTTCTTTATCGAGCCGCAAGACGATGCGCCCTCCGCTGACACAGACACCGCTCATAAGCTCAGCTTTGCTCGTGCCGATGACTCTCGCTTTTACCCGCGGCGCCAGTACTTTTACCCGCGGGTCGTCGAGATTTAGCACAGCGACGTCATCCGCCGTCTGGTTTAGAAAAATCCTGCTCTTGGCCCGCGCATAGTCGGCAAAATTCGGGTGCCGGTCGAGATGGTCCTCCGTAATGTTTAAAAGGACGGCGATTTTCGGTCTGAACTCGACGATTGTCTCGAGCTGAAAACTGCTCACCTCGACTATGAGTGTCTCGACGCCGCTATCGTCGGCAACCGACACAAGCGGTGTGCCGATATTGCCCCCGACCGCGGCTGAATGTCCCGCCGCGTCGAAAACCGCTCCTATGAGAGTCGTCGTCGTTGTCTTGCCGTTCGTTCCGGTGATGGCGATTATCGGTTTATCCGTAAGCCGGTAAGCCAGCTCGATCTCGCTCCAAACCGGCAGACCGAGATTTCCGGCCGCCGAAAGCAGGGGGACACGGCTCGGCACGCCGGGGCTGACGACGACGAGATCGACACCGGCGAGCAAGCTATCGTCCTGCGCCCCCAGCTCCGCATCGATGCCGCCCGCCCGCAACTCTTCGGCGAGCGCCGACATCTCATCCGCCGTCGACACATCCGACGCCAGAACGCTCGCTCCGAGACTTTTCAGTTTAAGTGCCGCCGCTTTTCCGCTACGCCCAAGCCCTATGACCAGCACCCGCTTATTAGATAAGTCCATTAGCCGCCCCCTGCCGCCATCATGAAGTAGACGCCAAACCCGATGCCCGAGAGAATCCCGGAGACTATCCAAAACCTCATCATGATCTGCGTCTCGGACCAACCGAGCATCTCGAAATGGTGATGGATGGGGGCCATCTTCAAGACCCTCACATTGAACAGGCGAAAACTTATCACTTGCGCGATAACGGAGAGGCCTTCGATCACATAAATACCTCCGATTAGAACGAGCAACAGCTCGGTCTCGGTCAGAATCGACATTATCGCGATAGCTCCGCCTAAACCCAGCGAACCGGTATCCCCCATAAAAATGCTCGCCGGATAGCTATTGAACCATAAAAATCCTATACACGCCCCCCCTGCCGCGGCACAGATTATGGCTAGGTCGAGCCTCCCCTGTTGGAAGGCGATACCCGCGAACGCGAGCATAGATATGGTTACGGTTCCGGCCGCCAGCCCGTCGAGTCCGTCGGTAAGATTGACCGTATTTGTCGTCGCCGCGATTATCAGATAAACAAACGCGACATATAAGAGCGGAATGATGACATCTATGCCGGCGAAGGCGATTTTAAAGGACGGTTGTCCCATAGGTATGACGATGTTGGTCAAGGGAACAGAGACGTCGGTATCGAGCCCGGCGAAATTGACGGCGAGCACACCGGCGACAACGGCGATTACAAGCTGCCAGAAAACCTTGGCTCGCGCTCTTAAGCCTAGCGACCTCGCCTTTACCACTTTACTGTAATCGTCGACAAATCCCAACAAACCGCAGGCAAGAATGGTAACAATCGCTACGACACCGCGCATCGTAGTCGTCGCTATCAGAGAATAAGTGACGGCGATGGTAAATAGGATGATAATCCCGCCCATAGTCGGAGTTCCCGACTTGGTCAGGTGTTTCTGGGGCCCGTCGATTCTGACGACTTGGCCCAAACCCTCCCTGCGCAACAGCTTTATCCAGATAGGCGTCAGCGCCGCCGTTATCATCAGCGCCATCACGGCCGTCATAAATATTTGGTATGTCGGATACCTAAAAAATGCGATCATCTCGACTGTTATCCTTGCTCAACTAAGAAAACGCTAGACGGCGCGCGGACGTTTTACGGATTCTGTGTTCTAGATTCTGCTTCATCATATGCTACCAGCGCTTCCACGATTTTTTCCAACCCCATTGCCCGCGACGCCTTTACAAGTACCGCGTCTCGCTCAACGCCCAGCTGCCCGAGTACTCGGGTGGCCGTATAAGCGTCCATACAGGCGATGACCGCCTTATTGCTCATGCCGGCCCTAACCGCCGACTCCGCAATAAGCCGGCCCTCAACTCCCACCGCTATCAAAATATCGACGCCGAGCACGGCTGCGATTTCACCTATCCGCCGATGCGCTTCCCTCGAAGTCGGCCCCAACTCCAGCATGTCGCCGAGGACCGCGATACGCCGTCCCTTCGTCTCGATATCCATCAAGGTCAAAAGGGCTGCCTCCATGGAAGCGGGATTCGCGTTATACGCGTCGTTTAATATCAACACATCCCGCTCGGTTGTGACTATTTCCATCCGCATCGCCGTCGGCTTGCACTCCGCCAACGCGAGCCTGATGCTGTCTACGCTCAACCCGAACTCGATGGCGACCGCGATTGCCGCGAGCGCGTTGTATACGTTGTGCTTGCCGGGTACGGCAAGACGTACACGATAACTCGAAGAGCCGCCGATTGTCAAGCTAAAAGCGGCCCTGCCCAGTTGGTCGACTTCGATACCGGATGCGCGCACGTCGCCGTCGGCAATGCCGTATGTGACCAACCGGGCCGATGTCCTATTCGAGATGCTCGTGCTCCACGCACAATCGGCGTTTAGCACCGCCGCGCCCGCGGGCGAGATTGCCTCGATAAGCTCGGCTTTCGCATGGGCTATTCTCTCTTGCGTACCGAGAAGCTCGATATGCGCCTGCCCGATATTCGTGACGACCCCGATGTTGGGCGCCGCGATATCGGCAAGCGCCTTAATTTGTCCAAGACCCCGCATGCCCATCTCTACGACCAGGGCCGACGTCTCTAAATCGGCTTTTAAAACGGTCAGCGGCACCCCAATCTCATTGTTGTAATTCTTGGTGGTGCTTACGACGTTCATCGATCTCGACAACACCGCGGTCAACATGTCTTTCGTGGTCGTCTTGCCTGTGCTGCCCGTCACGCCTATGACGGTCGCCGAAAGCTTCGCGCGACAATGCGCCGCTATCGCCTGGAGCGCCCGGAGCGTGTCGGCGACCTCGACCGCGAATTGCGCCCCGGCCGGCGGCTTCATGCCGCGCGATACCGCCCCGCTCTCAATCAAGAAGCCGGCGGCGCCGGCTCTTATCGCGTCCTCTATGTACGCATGACCATCGGTCGTCCCCTTAAGAGGTATAAAGAGGTCCCCGAAGACAACGGCTCGACTATCTATGCCGACGCCGCTCACCCCGGTGTCGAGCGACCCGTACAAAAGTACGCCGCCCGTGCATAATACTATCTCAGCCGCCTGTAGTCGTATCATCCTTGCAATCCCTCTAAATAACATCTAGCCACATCTCTATCGTCAAAGGGCATTATTTCTCCCTTGATCTCCTGGCCGCCCTCATGACCCTTGCCCGCTATTACCACGGTGTCACCGTTCCCCGCGCGGGCGATAGCCTCTTTGATCGCCAGTCTTCTGTCTTCGATGATATGATAGCCATTGCCGTTTAGCGGACGCACTCCCTCCGCGATCTCCTCTAAAATCTTCCCCGGTTCTTCATTTCGCGGATTATCCGATGTCAAGATTGCGTAATCACTCAATTGCGTCCCAATCCTGCCCATTAACGGCCGCTTTCCCCGGTCGCGATCGCCGCCGCAGCCAAAGACCGTTATAAGCCTTCCGGTTGTGATCTCTCGCGCCGCGAGTAGCGCCTTCTCGAGGCTATCGGGAGTATGCGCATAATCGACGATGACGCTAAAGCTCTGGCCGCAATCTATGCGTTCGAACCTCCCCGGCACCGCCGCCAACGCCTCCAGCCCGGCTTTGATGATATCGATTCCGATTCCCTGCGAATATGCGGCGCCGGCCGCGGCCAACGCATTTTGTATATTGAACATCCCCGGCAACCTGAGCGCTACCCTCGTCTGCGCGCCCGACACGTGAAGCTCGAATGTCGAGCCATCCGCCCTAGCGTCTATATCTGTTGCATAAACCTCTACCTTATCTTTATAGCTAAACCTTATGTGCGGCGGACCTGTCTCTTCGATTATGCGACGTCCGAAGTGGTCGTCGACATTGATGACGCGCGCGACGTCGCGGCCGGACGCCCTTTCGAATATACGGCGCTTGACCTTGAAGTACTCCTCCATGGTCCCATGGTAATCCAGATGGTCCCGGCTCAAATTCGTAAAGACAAGGGTGTCGAAATCACAGGCCTCGACCCGCGCAAGGTCTATAGCGTGAGACGATACCTCAATCGCCGCCGCCTCGACACCGGCGTCGACCATAGACGCGAAGAGCCGCTGTATGTCGAGTGATTCGGGCGTGGTTCGCTCGACCGCAAAGACTTCGTCGCCAATCCGATACTCGATGGTGCCGATGAGGCCCGTCTTGTATCCGGCCGACCTAAATATCGAATCTATCATATAGGTCGTCGTGGTCTTCCCATTGGTTCCGGTTACGCCGGCCAGCCTCATCTTGCGGGTAGGGTGCCCATAGAAAGCGCTCGCCGCCCGCGCCATCCCGACGCGCGTCTCCGCGACGACGACCTGCGTTAGCGAAAGGCCGGGCAAGCGCTCTTCGACCATGACCGCCGATGCCCCCGCCGCTTGCGCGCGCCCGGCAAACTCATGGCCGTCTGTATTGAATCCGCGAATACAGCAGAAAAGGTCGCCGCTGTTTACCCGGCGCGAATCATAGGCCAAGCCCGATATTTCAATACCGGGATCACCCTCGACCTTGGTCTCTTCGATTTCGGCAATAATATCTTTTAGTCGCACGCTCTCCTCCATAAACCATTATATAATATCAGGGCGCAAGAGCCTTGCTATTCCGGGGGTATTTTAAGATGTCGCAACGAAAACTCCGCCACTTCGCTGAAGACCGGAGCGGCTACCGACCCGCCGTAAATGTCCCGTTGGGGCTCGTCGATAACGACCGATATTACCAGCTGGGGGTCGTGCATCGGTATTATGCCCATGAAGGACGCGATATATTTTCCTTGTTCATATCCAAGCCCGCCGACTTTGGCCTTCTGCGCGGTTCCTGTCTTCCCGCCCACGCGATACCCGGTCACCTTAGCCGGCCCGCCGGTCCCCTCCAAGACCGCTCCCTCGAGAATTTCCTTCATTCGACCGGCGGTAGCGGCGCTGAGCACGCGCTTTCCATTGACGATTTCCGTCTTTTCAACGATTCGGCCGCGCGGACCCGCCGCCTCTATTAGAAAACGCGGTCTTACGGGCACGCCGTCGTTGGCAATTGTCGCCAGCGCTTTTGTCATGGCCAGCTGTGTCGTGCAGATGCCCTGTCCGAAAGATATGTTAGCGAGCGACATCTTGGACCAGTTCTCGACCTGCGGATAGTAGCCTCTAGCTTCGCCGGGAAAATCTATGTCGCAAGTTTTGTTGAACTCGAAGCGCTTAAGGTATTCGTCGATTCGCTCTTTGCCGAGCATGACTCCGACTTTGACCATGCCGACATTGCTCGATTCCCGCACAATCTCCGCGAATGTGAAGTTCTTCGCGGGTCGCGGGTGCGATTCTTTAATGTTCTTCGACCCGACCCTAATCGTCGGCTCAAGATAGAACGCCGTCGAAGGGCTGCAAACATCCTCTTCGAGAGCGATAGCCGCAATCATCGCCTTTATTGTCGAACCGGGCTCGTAGAGGTCGGTTATAGCCTTATTGCGGAGATTGTCGTCATCGAGCGTCTCGAGCTTATTCGGGTCGTAGCAGGGCACGTTCGCCATCGCGTATATTTCACCGGTCTTAGGGCTCATGACGATGATACTGCCCGATTTGGCCTCGTAGTCCTCGACCGCCTTAGCCAGCTCCAGCTCGGCCTTGTACTGTATCTCCCGGTCAATTGTGATTTTAATACCGGCCCCGTCGATCGGCCGCGAAGACGATTTGGTGCTTCGAGGGATCGGTCTGCCCTGCCCATCCCGCTCGGCTACTATCCTTCCCGGTTTCCCGTAGAGGTACTCGTTGTATTCCAATTCAAGGCCGCCGAGACCGTGGTTGTCCATGCCGGCAAACCCTAAAACATGCCCCGCCAACTTGCCGTTAGGATAATAACGCTTGGTTTCTTTGATATAGCCTATCCCTTTGACTTTGTCCTCTTCGACGATTTTCTTTATCTGTGCGAGGGTCTTGGAATCGGTTTTTCTAACAAGATACATAAACCCCGACTGCTTTATAAGGGAATCCAGCAGTTCTCGCTCATCTTTCTTTAAAATCGGAGCTAACTTCTTTGCAAAGCTCTTCGGGTCGTCAATAAGATAGGGTGTCGCATAGACCGAATCCATCAGTATATTGACCGCCAGTTCGCTGCCGTTTCTATCTAGGATTTCGCCTCTCTTCGAGGGTATTTCTATTACGCGGAGCCTTTGTTTCTCGGCCATTTCATCGTATTGGGCCGAGGACATCGCCTGGACATAAAAAAGCCGTCCGGAGACAGTCAATAAACAGACGATGATAAAGGCGAGTAGGAGTTTTAGACGTATTTCAAGCACACGATTTTCGCCCACAGGATATCTTCCCTTTTCCGCCCTGTTCCGCCGAGTCGATCTTTTGGCTTACTCAAACAACGACTACGACACGCCAAAACAACACACTATACCAACGCCTTGACTACCGCAACAACAACATCTAAGCGCCGATCTTTTATTCCGTACTCTATTGCCCTGCGGGATTTTTACCATGAGCCGGTTCGGGGCCGCCTACCGCTACCCGAAGATACGATATCTTCGGCGCTTTAACCATCGACAACTTATTAATGGCGACCGACTCGATTCTTTGCGGCGACTCAAGTTTTGCCTTGCGCGCCAAAAGTTTGTCCTGTTCCTGTTGGGCTATTTGAATCTCTTTTTTGACCATCTCGGTCTGATAACTCAGTTGAGAGACGAGCGCTTGTTGCGCGACATTAAGAATAATGCAGGCCGTAAGCGCCGAAACGGAAAGGACGAATAGCGGAAAAGGAATTTCTATTGAAGACGATGCTCTCCTAGACGTCGATATACGACGCGTATTCTCGTCTATAACTCTTAGGTTGTGCCGTTTGCCGGGCCGTTCCTTGGGTCTTACCTGATGTCTCACCGCGACTTTTTGTGCTGCTTGTATTGTCCTCACCTCTTACAGTCTCTCCGCCGCCCGCAAACGGGCGCTCTCCGCTCGTGCGTTATCGGCCAGCTCTTTTGGCTCCGGCCTTATTGCTTTTCTTGTCACGACACGCAACTGCGGCTTGAGGCCGCAACTACATACAGGTAAACCGGGTGGACAAAGACATGCCGCTGCTAAATCATTGATTACGCTCTTGGCGACTTTGTCCTCGAGTGAATGGTACGAAATCACGACCAGCCTTCCCCGCGGCCTCAACCACCTGACGGCATCTCTAAAACTATTCTCGAGAATGCCGAGTTCGTCGTTGACCGCGATTCGTATTGCTTGAAAGGTCCGCTTGGCGGGATGTCCTCCCTTGCGCCTGGCGGGAGCCGGTATCGCGTCTTTGACGATGTCCACCAGCTCAAAGGTCGTACCGATTGGGCGCTTTCTCCTAGCTTTCACGATTAAGGAAGCGATTCGATGCGCCCATCTTTCCTCGCCATACTCTTTGATAATCCGTGAAAGCTCTTCTTCCCCATAGGTGTTGACGATTTCGGCGGCGGTCAGTCCTTCGTTTTGGTCCATCCGCATATCGAGCGGAGCGTCAAACCGATAACTGAACCCCCTCTCGGCCCTGTCGAACTGTACGGAGGAGACCCCGAGATCGAACAGAACCCCGTCGACCGCATGGAGGCCCGCGGCGGTCAGTATTCGATCCAAATCCCTAAAATTACCTTTTACTAAAGAAAATATTTGCTGGCTGAAGCGTGCTAGTCTAACCCTTGCTCCGTCCAATGCTGCGTCATCTGCGTCGATCCCTAGTAAGTAGCCTTCCGGCTTGATCAAATCTAGTATTGCCTCTGCATGTCCTGCCCCGCCCAAAGTGCAGTCTATGACCGTGCTACCATTAGTGCAATGTAAGTACCGTAGGACCTCAGCCAGCAAAACGGGTTTGTGATAATACTCCATTTTTTGCGCCCTATACGCCGAATTCCGCGATTTCTTCCGCAATCTCAGCCGCGGCCTGCTCGGCGCCGGCGATGTGCTCCTCGTATTTCTCCTTTTCCCAAATCTCGATCTTGTTCGCTAAACCGACAATTACTATATCCTTATCGAGTGCCGCGAAATCCCTTAGATTCTGGGCTATCGATATCCTTCCCTGCCGGCTTACTTCTCCCTCGACAGCGCTACCGATAAAGAATCGCTGGTAGTTCCGTACACTCGCTTTCGTCGTTGGCAGCGAGTTGATCTTCTCGACTATCTCAAACCAATCTTTTTTTGTGTAAACCAGAAGACAGTTGTCGAACGATTTCGTGATGAAAAGCCCATCCGCGAACGCTTCTCTAAACTTCGCGGGCAGAATGATTCTTCCCTTTTCATCTACCGAATGATAATGCTCTCCAAAAAACAATGCGCAAGTCCCCTCGGCGTTGACTGTACAAACCACTCTACTCCACTTTGTTCCACTCTGCAACTACTATTCTCCAAAAAATATCACTTTCCTTTCGTTTTTCATAGAATTATTTGTTTTGACAACGGACGGGAATCAAGCAAGCGGGCTGTTGGCACAGCCTAAAAAACGATTGAAAATATTTTCCGGCAAGGTGATTATTTTTTTTTTGGATTTGGGGTTTGGGGTTTGTTTCGGGAAAGGCTTATCGCCGCAAGGTCGCGATAAGCCGGTTGGTGTCGAGCAAAAGATCGAGTGCGGCCTCTGGTGACTTCGTTATGATATCGGCGGCCCCGAGCGCTTCGGCGGAGCAGCCTTCGCCTCCGATGACCGCGATAGCGAGTTTGGCCAACTTGAGCATCTCGACATCGTTGGCGCCGTTGCCGACGGCCACACTTGTCTCCGCACCCAGATTCTCCAGAAACTCGGCTTTCTGTAGACCCTCGCCGGGCGGTGTGACCTTTTGGATGCCGGCGGGTAACTTGTCTCTCTGCGAGTCGAGCCGACCATGGGTGTCGGCGGTTATGACGTAGACCTCAAGCCCTCCGGAGAGCTTCCGCAGGCGCTCTATTACCGATTCGGGAATTATCCCGTCGATGGCTATAGTGCCGTTCATATCGAGAACCAGGCTTTTGAATTGATACGTTCCCCTGCCGGGAATATCGAGGACGATCACTGGAAACCCCCAAAAAAAGATTTGAGCGCCGCGATTGGCGCGAGTCTTTGATGTGACAAATATATCGGCGGACTAGCCCTTGCCGAACAGCCTGGTCCAGACGAAAATCAAGATGACCGAACCGACTATCGCTAGAAATATGCTCCAAATATTAATGCCGCTAATGCCCTCACCGGTGAGCGTATTGCCGATATACCCGCCGATGAGCGCGCCCGCGACACCGAGGGCTATAGTGGTCACGCAACCGCCCGGCTGCTTCCCGGGGACGAGCAGTCGGGCAATCGTCCCCGCGACCAAACCTAGAACTATCCATGCTAGAATGCCCATTCCGTCATCACTCCCAACTATTAAACGGCATTATGCGGCGCTGTCGTCTTTGATCGAATCGACGAGTTCTTTAGTTTTTTCGGCAATCAGCTTCGATTCCCTGCTAAACTCCATATTTATTCTCCGACCTTCCTCGGCAACCCTGGTCCAGGCCTTCCAGTCGTCGTCTCTGCGTCGTTCTAATCGCCATCGGTCTTTGAACATGCCCGCACCTCCCGCGGTGATTCCACATACGACATCTCGACAAACATAAGGCCGTACTGGAATCGCCATTCCGGCGTGGCGCCTCCCAACTGCAAAGCGCTTTATCTTTTTGCATATTAAATATCGGCCAATGACCTCATTCTTTACACTTTTCGTATGGGGCAAAGGCTCACCGTAGGTTCTCGCCCAGCCAAAATCCGACAAACGATATCTTCCACTTTCACGAGTGTTTAGTGCCGGTAAAGCTTCCGATTGCGGTGAAAATCAGGTATTATTAGATTGAGAATGGTTTGTTCCTCTTTATTCAGGAGACTGTTTTGAAAAAGAAGAAAACGAAGCGCTCCCCTTTTGAGAAGCTTATTTTGCTGCTGTCCGCGATGCTCATCGGGGCCAGCGGCTTTATGTTCTTCAACATCGACCGAAACCAGGTAAACCTGCAATCCCCTAAAAATGATTTCTTCGCAAAAGTCGACGAAGAAGAGGCGGCGGCGAAAAAGGAGCAAAACCCGTTCGTTATTCGCGACGGCTCGAACGCGATGCCGCAAGGCATGGGGCAATTTGAAGGACAAGAGCAGAAGTTCACGCCAAAATGGCAGTCGGATAGGACAAAAGACCTTAAAGAGCGCGGCATTGATACCGGCGCAAAACCCGCTCCGTCGATGTCGGAGGGCGGCGGCATCGCGCCCGCGGCCGTTGAAAGAGCACCGTCCGAACCGGCCGCCGAGAACAAAGATGAGAACGATCTCATACCGGGCTCTCACTCAGTGCCTTAAAGGTCGCTTGAGGGTTTCCGTCCAACATGAATGGCGACCGCGCCGCCGAAGAGATTTCGATATGAAACATCCACCCAGCCCGCTTTCTCCATCATCGCGACGAGGTCTTTCTGTGGCGGGAAGGCCTGGATGCTGTCGGACAGATATCTATATGCGCCGTAGTCTTTGGACAACATCCTCCCCACTGGCGGTACGATGTTCGAAAGTATGAATTTATACGGAATTCTCAGCAATGCCGTTTCGGGTTCGGTCGATTCCAGGCAAACCATCCTTCCGCCCGGCCGCACCACCCGGTAGAACTCTTCGAGTACCGCCTTATAATCGGGGGTGTTTCTCAGTCCCCACCCGACCGTCACAGCGTCGAATGAATCGTCGTCAAAGGGAATGTCATCGACCGACGCTTCTATAAACGATATGGTGTCGCCCTTGCCTGCCCGGATTGTCTTCTCCTTCGCTATCTTGAGCATATCCGAGCTAAAGTCGATTCCGACGACCCTCGCCCCCGTCCCGGCGTTTATCGCCAAAGCCAGGTCCGCCGTACCGCAACATGCGTCCAGCACAACCGAGCCTGCCGACACTTCGGTGCTAGCGGCAGCGAGCCTTCGCCAGCGCCGGTCGCGCCCGAGCGTAAGTATCCGGTTCAACAGGTCGTAACGGCCGGAAACAGCGTCGAACATAGTTCGCACTCGCTCGGGGGGCTGTATCGCTTTCCCCGCATAGTCCTTCGTTTCATTCATAGTCTCAATATAACAGACGAATTACGATTAAGAAACGAGAGAGACACTTGCTCGCAATGCAATCGTCTTTTTGTTGAAATTTTGCTGTATTTTGCGCAAAATAAAAGACTACGGCGGATGTTTTGCTATAATATAATAAGCATGTACGCTTCTGAGTTGATAAAACGAGTAATTGCCGGCGATATCTAGAGGCTGATGTTTTAGCCGGGAAGTAGGAGGCTCATGAAAATTGCCCTTACCGACGCAAAACTACCGATTGTGACCGTCACCGGTGAGATCGACCACCACAACACGCGAAGCGTCAAAGAGGTTCTCGACGAGGCTCTCGGTAAAGGTGAGGATATCGTTCTCGACCTCTCCGATGTCATCTATATGGATACGGCCGGCGTAAGCCTCCTCTTCTCAACGGTGAAGACGCTCCTGAGCGTCGGCCGCCGCATGGCTTTGGTTGTCGCCGATGAAAACGTAAGGTATATCATAGGCGTGGTCGGGCTGCCGCAAGTCGACAATATCCGCATCTACGACTCGCTCGATGATGCCCTGGCGGGGATGAGTTGGAAGCCTGTCTGATTCAACCCCGGCGATTAAGTAAAACCCCGATTATCTGTCGCATTACGGAAAGCGGACCCGGTTTGGCGGTGCGCTTCATGGAATCCTTGACCCCGACGCCTCCGTTGCTCAGTATAACCATCAACATGTACTATATCTTTAGCCTCTCGGCGAGGCGCGTGAATCTATCCTGAATTTTGTTGTTTTTCACCGCAATCGCCAGCGCCTTTCTGCTCCCAACGATAACCACGAGTCGCTTGCCGCGAGTGACCGCGGTATATAGTAGGTTTCGCTGGAGCATCATATAATGCTGGGTGTGGAGCGGTAAGACGACCACCGGGTACTCGCTCCCCTGCGCCTTGTGTACCGAGCACGCATAGGCGAGTATCAATTCGTCCAAATCGGAGTACTCGTAGAGGACCATCCTGCCGTCGAAGTTGACGCGCACAACTCGCTCGACCTGGTCAATCAATGCGATTTTGCCGATGTCGCCATTGAAGACATCTAAATCGTAGTTGTTGCGAATCTGCATGACTTTGTCGGCGACACGAAAGGTGCGACTGCCCCGCGAAATAGATTCCCGCTCCGGGTTGAGCAACTCTTGGAACTCTTTGTTGAGGTTGGCCGTGCCGAGCAAACCCTTGTGCATAGGCGTGAGCACTTGGATATCGTCTGTCGGGCTGAAGCCGAAATGCGCCGGTATGCGCTGTGTGATAAGTGTCTTTATCGTCTCCAGGACATCCTCGGGCTCGTCTTTTTCGATGACGAAGAAGTCGCGTCTGTGCCCCTCGTCCTTGACATACGGCATTTTACCACTATTTATGGCGTGGGCGTTCATTACCACCATGCTCTCCCGGGCTTGCCTGAAGACTTCGGTCAAGCAGACCACTCCGATGCGACCCGATGCTATAACATCCTTGAGCACGCTGCCCGGCCCCACCGACGGCAGCTGGTCGACGTCGCCGACGAGAATAACCTGAGCGGTCGTCGATAGGGCTTTGAGCACATTGTAGAAGAGCACGATATCGACCATCGAAACCTCGTCTAGAATGAGGATATCGACCTCGAGCGGGTTATCCGGCCCGCGCTCAAAAGACATGGAGCGCGGGCTGAACTCGAGCAGGCGGTGAATGGTCTTCGCCTCCATGCCGGTCGCTTCGCTCAGCCGTTTGGCGGCGCGCCCGGTCGGCGCCGCCAGCAAGACGCGGCGCTCTTTTCCTTTGAGTATCTGGATGACCCCGTTTATCAGCGTCGTCTTGCCCGTACCGGGCCCACCCGTGACCACCATCATCTTACTCGTTATCGCGCGCTTAATCGCATCTCTTTGCTGCCCGGCAAGCTCGATCGAAAACTTACGCTCGAACCAGCCGACCGCCTTATCCATGTCGATATCGAGCCGCACTACGTCGGATTCTAAAATCCGCCGCATCAAGTTGGCCGCGCCGACCTCGGACGCGTAGAGCGACCGCAGGTAGACGAATTCATCGCAGGTTTCTTCAACCGCGACCAAGTCTTCCCCGACCGCGCGCTCGTCGATGTTCTCGATGACGACAAGTCCCTCTACGCTGAGCGAATCGACAGCGGGCTCGACAACGTGCTCGTCGATTTCGAGCACTTCGGCGGCCTTTTCGACGAGCAAACTGCGCGGGCAGCAGACATGCCCGTCCTCACTGAAGGAGCCGAGCACATGCAAAACCCCCGCTTCGGCGCGCCGCGGGGAGTTGGCCGCAATCCCCAGGTTGGATGCGATTTTGTCCGCCGTCCTAAAGCCTATGCCGAAGATATCGACGGCAAGCCGATATGGGTTCTCGCTGACGATATCAATCGCCTTGTTGCCGTACTCCTTATATATCTTTATCGCATAGGTCGTGGTAACACCATGCGACTGCAAGAATATCATGACCTCTTTTATCTCTTTCTGCTCCCGCCAGGCCCGGCGGATGCCCTCGACGCGGACCTTACCGAGTCCCTCCACCTCTAGCAGGCGTGAAGGGTCGGCCTCGATGACGTCGAGCGTCTCCACACCGAAGCATTTGACCATGCGCGACGCCATGACCGGGCCGATTCCCTTTATCATGCCCGAGCCGAGATATTTCTCGATACCGACGAGAGTGGCCGGCTTTATTGTCGTAAACGACTGGGCCTTAAACTGGTCGCCGTATTTACGGTCGCTAACCCAATACCCCTCAAGCCGAACGCTCTCTCCGGGTTGAACCCCCAGCAGGCTCCCGACAGCGGTTACCGGCTCGCGGTTGCCCTTCACATTCAAGCGAACCACGCTCCATCCGTTATCGTCGTTGGAGAAGACAAAGTTCTCGAGAATGCCTTCGAGGGTATCGAGTTTCCGCGGGGGCGCCCCCTGCCCCGGCTGGGCGCAAGCGCTCTTTTTACTCTTATTTCCAAATGATAGCTGGTCTGATGTCATCTTCTCACTAGATATTTACGAGACACGGGTCTCTATGCGATAGGTTTCATATGCAATAATACCACGGCTCCCAAGTCATTATAATCAGGGATTTTAATTCAGGGCTGATTCGCAGGCTAAAACTGCCCGTGGTACTCCTTCACCTTTTTCGCGAAGTCGCGACCGTACTCGTAGGCTTTGGTCTCATCGTCCGGGTCCGGGCGGTAGTGCGCTTCGATGCCGGGCTCGTAGACCTCGACCGCCGTCTTGCCGAGTTCTTCATAGACGTTCTTTACGCCGCCGCCTCCCCAGCCATAGCTGCCGAACGCGCCGACGATACGATTCTTCGGTTTCAAGCCGCGCAGATAGGCCAGGAACGAGGCGACCGTCGGGAACATGAGGTTGTTTAGCGTGGGTGTGCCGATAAGCGCCCCGCGCGCCTTCCAGAACTCCTTGACCGCGATGCTTCGCGCATTAGCCCTGAGCTTGACGACCCTGCAAGCCACGCCCTCATCGATGATACCCCGCGTCAACGGCACCGTCATCATCTCGGTACCCCGCCACATGGTGTCGTAGATGATCGCCACACTCAGGTCGGCTTTGCCGTCGGCCATGTCTAGGTAATCTTGGACGATTTTTTGCGGGAACTTGCGCCAGATGACGCCGTGGTCGGGCGCGATCATCTCGATATCGAGCCCCAGTTTTTGCACTTCGGCAAGTTTCGACTTGATTATCGACCCGAACGGCATGAGGATGTTCGCGTAGTAGTCGGCGACGGCGTCGTCGAGTTCGGCCTGGGAGTGGGCGTGAATATACTCGTCGTCGAAGCGCTCGGCCGAGGCGATATGCTGGCCGAAACCGTCCTGGCTTATCAACAACTTGTCCTCCGGGATATAGGTCATCATCGAGTCCGGCCAGTGGAGCATCGGTGTCTCCAGAAAAACCAGGTTGCGGCCGCCGATGTTGAGCGTGTCACCCGTCTTTACGACGTTGATGTTCCACTTCGAGATATCGAAGAAGCGCGCGATGCCCTTCTTGCCCTTCTCGGTGATGTAGACATTGGCGTCGGGGGCGAGCCGCATGACGGCCCCGAGTGAGGTCGCGTGGTCGTTCTCGATGTGGTTGACGATGACGTTCTTTATCTTCGCGGGGTCGACAAGGCGCTCGATGTTTCCGACCATGTCGCTGACAAAACTGTGCTTGACCGTATCGACGAGCGTCACCTGTTCATCCATGATAAGGTAGTTGTTATAGCTGGTTCCGCGCGGCGTCTCGTAGCCGTGAAAATCCCGTATCGACCAATCGACGGCACCGACCCAACATATTCCGTTTTTCAGTTCAACCGCCATATAATCACGCCCCCAATACATACTCAGAGATTTTGCAACTCATATTTTATCTCCCGTAGCTCAGGGCTTTAGCCCTGATAATCACATATGCATGCTCCCGTAGCTCAGGGCTTTAGCCCTGATAATCGCATATGCATGGCCGTTATCAGCCCTAAAGGGCTGAGCTACGTCAATTAAAATCCCTGGTTGCAAGGTTGCTATTTTGAGTTACAAAATCCCTGATACTCCAATATTAAATAGTCTGCTTACGCGCTGCAACTGAAACCTTCGCCGATAACGCCCATCGGCTGGCCGCAGCATACGAGTTCGCCATCGCCCTCATGCGTGACGACGACCTCGTTGCCGCAAATCTCACATTTATACTTCTGCCCGTTTTTGGTTGCCATGCCGTTTCTCCCTTCAATAGACGATATTTACTCGCGGGCTCTATCCAAATAACGATGTCTTATCCCTCGACCATCGGTGCGAACTTTGATTTCGATACGCCGCACAAAGGACACTTCCAATCGTCCGGCAAATCTTCAAACGCCACCCCGGGCGGTATGTTGCCTTTTTTGTCGCCCTTGGCCGGGTCGTATACATAGCCGCACATCTGACAGACGTATTGCTTCATTATCAAGTCACCTCCAAGCTTGGTATTCGCCCGCGATTCGTTATATACCCGGCAAGCAAAGACTTGTAACAAAGATAAGGTTATTCAATCGACGCTTCGGGAGAATGACGTCTCCGACAGGAGTGGGCGGGCTAAAACCGCCTACTTCGCAATCGAGCACTCATGCAGATTCCAAAGGGGCCCTTCGAAGGAGACATTGTCGCGGACGCCATGGACACGACCATCATAAGCTATGACATGGGGATGCTGGTAAAGCGGGATTACCACCGCGTCGTCGCTCAGCTTGTCCTGCGCGATTCTATAGACAGCCGCACGTTCTTTTTGGTCGATGGTCCGGCTAAGGCGTTTAACGACATCGGTGAGGAAGCCGTCATCGTAGCCGTAATAGTTAAACCCCGCCGGTGGAGCCATATCCGACGCAAAAAGATGCTGTAGTTTGGGCTCATCGCCGGCGAGCCACGCCCAGACGCCTATTTCAAAATCTCCTCGGGACAACTTCGTGTTGAAAAATGTTGCCGGCGAAGAGTTCGCCACCTCGACCCGTATCCCCGCCCGCGTTAGGTTTTCTTGGATTATTTCGACCGTCCGCTCCCTTACCGCGTTTCCGGTGGTAGTGCTTATCGCCAGCTTAAGCGGCTTGCCTTCTTTTTCGTAAATTCCGTCCGCGCCTCGGCTGAAACCCGCCTTCCGCAGATACTCCCGCGCCTTGTCCGGGTTGTAGTCATAGGTTTTCCACGAGGAGACGTAGTAACGGTCTTGCAGCGGCATCACGACACTCTGCAGGACTTTCTCGTCCCCGGTGGCTTCTTTGGCGATCTTCCTACGGTCCAACGCATGGGCTATCGCCTTTCGTACGTTCTCGTCCCCTAAATAGGCGTTTTTCAAGTTAAACCCGATGTGCTCCCAGACGAGACCCGGCTCTATTCTTACTTCTTTGCCTTCGAGCGTGATCAGGCGCTCGATGAATTTTAGGTCGGACGGCGCATAGACCATATCCAGCTTGCCCTCCTCAAGCCCTGTAAACATCGAGTCGGTTTTGGGCGTGAATTTAAAAATTACCTGGTCGATGTAGGGTTCTTTGTCCCAGAAGTTCTCATTTCTGGTAATAGTGATGCTTTCGCCTTTGGTCCATTTCTTGAATCTGTACGGCCCGCTCGCAAACGTTATCATTTGGCTAAGCAAATCGTCGTAACTCCTACCGTTAAGTAGATGCTTAGGCAATATGGGGTAAGTCGTCGAAAATAGCTCTTTATAGTGGATATATGGTTCCTTAAAGACTATCTTCACGGTTTTGGCGTCCGGGGTTTGGATGGTTTCTATTTTGTCATAGCCCGCGCGGTCGGCGACATTTCGCTTGGGGTCCATGATATTTTGCCAGGTAAACTGGACATCCCATGAAGTAATCGGCTCCCCGTCGCTCCATATGGCTTCCTCTTTTATCCGGTAGGTCACGGTAAACGGGTTCCGCGTCACCAGCCCGTTTTCAAGCGTCGGAACGGTTTCGGCGATACGGGGGGCGTGCGTAAGCGACGGGGTGACGACGAGTAATCCCCAGAGGATATTCGCTGTGACCAGCTTTGTCGCCATGGAGGTTCCGTCGGGGAGAAACGGGTTGAGGCTCACAGGCTCCTCACTGATACCTACGACCAGGTCTCCGCCGGCCACCGGCTCCCCCGGTTTTACGGCGCCCGCCGTGTCGCCGTCGTTCGAAGAGCTACAGCCGGCCAGGAGGGTCAACGTAAGTGCTAGAATTAGCAAATATGCCAATACATATTTTTCTCTAACCATCATTTTCTCTAACCAGCATAAACAGGAATCACCCTCGGCGATGATGGGCTCAGTGCCGTTCTCGATATAGGGCCATCCGGTGTGACCTAGATGCCTTAAAGGACACCTTTTTGGGTTATATAGTAAAGAATCATGCTCGTAACACCAAAGCCGATAGCGATCGCAACCGTTATACGGTTGAGGTTCTTCTCGATAATGCTCGTGCCCGAAAACGTCGTAGGAAGAGCGCCGCCAAAAGCGTTTGAAAGACCGGTCCCTTTGCCCGAGTGAAGAAGAACGGCGACGATTAGGCCGAGCGAAAAGATAACATGAATCGTCTCAACAAAAACTACCACGGTAACCTCCTAAAATAATAAGCCTTTAAAAGAATAGCATATTTCGCAAAGCATTGGAATAATCGCGCATTAATCGCGCTCAATCAGCGACCGCCCGGTCATCTCCGCGGGTTTCTCGATTTTCAAGATATCGAGAAGGGTCGGCGCGATGTCGGCGAGGATACCTCCCGCAGCCAATCTCACGCGCTCATCAGTTATAAGATAAAGCGGTACTTTGTTGGTGGTGTGCGCCGTAAAAGGCTGGTCGTGCATGTTGTCGGTCATCTTGTCGGCGTTGCCGTGGTCGGAGGTTATCAGGATGACTCCCCCGGCTCTCCGAACCGACTCTACGATGCGCCCCACGCACCTGTCGACCGCTTCGACCGCTTCGACAGTCGCGTCAAAGACACCAGTGTGCCCCACCATATCTCCATTGGCGAAGTTGACGACAATGAAATCATGATCATCCGTACTTATGGCGTGAACGACCGCGTCGGCTACCTTATCGGCGCTCATCTCCGGTTTGAGGTCGTAGGTCGCCACCTTCGGGGAGGCTATAAGCACGCGGTCTTCCCCCGGTTTCGGCGTCTCTTCCCCGCCATTGAAGAAGAACGTGACATGGGCGTACTTCTCGGTTTCGGCGACGTGGAGTTGCCGCAGGCCATGCACGGCAAGGACGTCGGCCAGAACTTTTGTAAGCTCTTGCGGCGGGAAAGCTACCGGTGCGTCAAAATTGGCATCGTATTGGGTCATGCAGACGTAAGATACCTCGGGCGGCCTCGGTCCCCGGTCGAACCCGGTAAAATCATCCTTAATAAAAGCGCGTGTTATCTCGCGAGCCCGGTCGGCTCTGAAATTAAAGAAAACAACCGAATCATCGCTTTCGACCGTCGCAACGGGCGCATCGCGTTCGGGGTCGATGATTGTGGTAGGCATCACAAACTCATCGACGCGCGATGCTTCATACGATGACTCCACCGCCTCAGCCGCCGTGTACGCGCGCTCACCCTCGGCGTAGACCATCGCGTCATACGCCGTCTTCACCCTGTCCCAGCGGTTATCCCGGTCCATCGCATAGTAGCGGCCCATAACCGTGGCTACCCTGCCGAGCCCGGTCTCCCGCATCTTCTCTTCGAGCCGTTCGAAGTACTCGAGGGCGCTCTTCGGCGGAACGTCGCGTCCGTCGAGAAAAGCGTGGATATAGAGGCGTTCGACGCCGTTCATCTTCGCCATGTCGATTAAGGCGAACAGGTGCTCCTCGTGGCTGTGGACCCCGCCGTCGGATAGCAATCCCATCAGATGAACCGCCCTTCCTTCCTTCGCGCAACCGCGAAAAGCTTCAAGGAGCGCCGCGTTCTCGAAGAAATCGCCGTCGCGAATCGATCTGCTGATTCGCGTGATTTCCTGGTAGACGACACGTCCCGCGCCGATATTGAGGTGACCCACCTCCGAGTTTCCCATTTGCCCCTCGGGCAGGCCTACCGCCTCACCCGAGGCCGTCAGGGTCGAAAACGGATATGCCTCTTTATACTGGTCGAGATTGGGCGTGTCGGCCGCCTCCACGGCGTTTCCCTCTAAATCGGGGTTCTCTCCCCAACCGTCAAGGATACAAAGGACAACCGGTTTGGGTCGCTTCGTTATCGTTTGCTCGTTCAATATAGTTATCTCTCCAGTTCAGGGTGGTAAACAATAAATTTCACGCCCCGCAACGACCTCGCGTGTCACCAAGTCGCGGTCGCCCTATGCTATCTTAGCATTCAACCGCAACTACTGCTTTCTCGCGTTGCGTACGATGCTCGCGAAGCTCTCCGCCTCCAGGCTCGCGCCTCCGACCAGGGCGCCGTTGATATCCGGCTCGGCCATGAATTCCGCGATATTGCCGCCTTTGACGCTTCCGCCGTAAAGAACCGGCACTGCTTTGGCGATTTCTTCGTCAAATCTCGAAGCCAATACTTTGCGGATGTGAGAAATAATGCTGTTGGCATCCTCGGGAAGCGCCGTCTTGCCGGTCCCTATCGCCCAAATCGGCTCGTAGGCTATGATAAAGTCCTTCATGTCGCTTTCGCTTAACCCTTCGGTGCCCCCCAAGATTTGCGACCCGATGAAAGCTTCCGCCTGGCCGGATTCGCGCTGTTCAAGTGACTCTCCGCAGCACATGATCGGCGTGATGTCGTGCGCCAGCGCGGCCTTGACCTTTTTGTTTACCGTCTCATCGGTCTCGCCGAAATACATACGCCGCTCGGAATGACCGATTATTACGAACTCGCACTCGAGGTCTTTTAGCATCACCGGTGAGACTTCGCCGGTGTACGCGCCCTCGTCCTCCCAGTGCATGTTCTGCGCGCCGAGCTTTATCGGCGGTTTATCCTGGCCCAGCACCGTATAGATGCTCTTGAGCGCCGTCAAAGGCGGACAGACGATTACCTCGACACCCGCCAGACCCGTGCCGTCCGTCGCGATACCATCGAGTTCGTCTTCTAGTTCCTGTACCAAAAAGACGGCTTCTTTCGCGGTCTTATACATCTTCCAGTTACCTGCTATTATTCGACGTTTATCCGACATGCATTCTCCTTTCGATTTTGCGGTTGCTCAAGGCCTACTTATCCATCAGCGCTTCGTAACCGGGGAGCACTTTACCCTCGAGCAATTCGAGCGAGGCGCCGCCGCCGGTAGAGACAAACGTGACCTTGTTTTCGAGGTGAAATTTTTTCAGCGCCGCAATCGAATCACCGCCGCCGATAATGCTTGTCGCCACCGAATTGGCGATAGCCGACGCTATCTCTTCGGTCCCCCGCGAGAACTGCTCGATTTCAAAGACGCCCATCGGCCCGTTCCAAAAGAGCGTGCGCGACTTACCTATAACGCCCCGGTACGCGGCGATCGAGTCCGGCCCGATGTCCAAGCCCATCCAACCATCGGGGATGGCGTCGACATGGGCGATTCTCGCTTCGGCATCGGGGCTTATCTCTTTCGCGATGACCACATCCGACGGCAAATAAATCGGGATGTCTTTTTGCGCTGCTCGCTCGATTATCCGACGGCAAAAGTCGAGTTTGTCTTCCTCTAGCAGTGAGTTTCCGATATCGTAACCTTTGGCCTTCAGAAAAGTGAAACACATCCCGCCCCCGATTACGAGCGCGTTGACGATGTCGAGAAATTTTTCGATGACGCCTATCTTGTCCGATACTTTGCTCCCGCCCAAAATAGCGATGAGCGGTCGGTCGGGGTCTTTAAGGATGGCGGTCAGGGTGTCTATCTCTTTTTCGAGGAGCAAACCGGCGACCGCCGGCATATGTTTACTGAGACCGACAATCGAGGCGTGCGCCCTATGGGACGCGCCGAACGCGTCGTTGACATAGACATCGGCCAATTGTCCGAGTCGGCTCGCAAATTCGGGGTCGTTCTTCTTTTCGCCCTCATTGAAACGGAGGTTTTCGAGGAGCAATATCCCTCCGGGCCCTAACCTGTCTATGGCCTCGACAACATCATCGCCGACGGTAGTGTCCGCTTTTTCGACCTGCTTGTCGAGCATGTCGGCGAGTTCCTGCGCCACCGCATCGAGCCGTAAGGCATCGTCTACCCCTTTGGGCCGCCCCAGATGGCTCATCAAAATGACTTTAGCGCCCCGTTCGACCAAGTACTCGATGGTCGGCAGCGCCGCCCTTATCCTGCTGTCGTCGGTAACGACACCTTCCCGTAAGGGCACGTTGAAATCGACCCTAACCAGCACGCGCTTTCCGGATACGTCGATATCCCGCACGGTCTTTTTATCCAACTTCCTCCCCCTCTATTAAATCTCGTCTCTCGAATCCCCAGTCCCGAGTCCCGTATCGCAAATTTTGAGCCAACATTACCCAACCCCAGCTTCGCACACAAAAGGGGTCAGGTCTTTACTTTTTAATTTCCGATAGCAGGTGCGCGCCGGGAACTCACATTCGCCGGCATGCACCTGCTATCTTGTCGCGCATTCTATATCGCTATTCGGCGATCATTTTTGTCAGATCGACTAGCCTGTTCGAATAACCCCACTCGTTGTCGTACCATGAGAGGACTTTCGCGATTTTGCCATGGACCATCGTCGAGAGCCCGTCGAAAATCGACGAGCGCGGGTCGCCGACTACATCGATGGAGACTATCGGGTCTTCGGTGTAGCCGAGATAATCTATCCAGTGGTCGGTATCGGCGGCTTCTTCGATTACCCTGTTTATATCCGCGGCCGTAGCCTCTTTCGTCAACTCGAAGGTAAGATCGCAGAGCGAGCCGTCCGGCACCGGCACCCTTAGAGCCATGCCGTCCATCTTACCCAGAAGCTCGGGCACTACCAGGCCGATTGCTTTCGCCGCACCGGTCGAGGTCGGGATAATCGACATAGCGGCCGCGCGCGACCTTCTCAAATCTTTATGCGGCATATCGAGAAGCGCCTGGTCGTTCGTATAGGCATGGACCGTAGTCATAAAACCGCGCTCTATGCCGAAGTTATCGAGTATCAACTTGGCGACCGGCGCGAGGCAGTTGGTCGTGCAAGACGCGTTCGAGATTATCCTGTGCTCGGCTTTGAGCGCGTCGTCGTTGACACCGAGAACTACCGTGATGTCCTCGCCTTTGGCCGGAGCCGAGATGATGACCTTCTTAGCGCCCGCATCGAGGTGCTTCTTCGCGTCTTCGGCCTTTGTGAAATATCCGGTCGACTCGATGACGATGTCCACACCGAGGTCGCCCCAGGGCAAATTGGACGGGTCGCGCTCGGCGAAGACTTTAAGTTCATCGCCATCGATATCGATGCTGTTCTCTTTGGCTTCGACGATTAGGTCGAGAACACCGAATATCGAGTCGTACTGGAGCAAGTGCGCCAGCGTCCTAGCATCGGTCAAGTCGTTTACCGCGACTATCTCGATATCCGGGTCGTCGAAAGCGGCCCTAAACACATTCCTGCCGATCCTGCCGAAACCATTGATGCCTACCTTGATTGCCATACATTTCCTCCCCTGCTGAAAAACAATTTACATTAAACCGTCATGTTCTATCTATCCTGAGGGTATACATGCTAACGCAGCCTAGCATGTACCGCGATAACCGCAATACTAACAGGCGTAAGATTAATCATCGGTTGTTGCGGACTCATGTTATAAGGCTATCTTGAAAACCTGATAGCCTTAAAAAAACATTTTAACACATTAACACATTAAATTATCAAACAATAGTGCGGCTTTCGGCGTATCCGGTTGAGTTTTCCCCATAAGGTTTGATGTAAAACCTTAATCAAGACTTTTTGCCAGCCTCGACAGCCGCCTGACCCGGTGATAGATTGCCGATTTACTCAGCGGCGGGTCGAAAAGCTCCCCCAGCTCTCTTAGGCTTACATAGGGATATTCGACGCGCGCGCGCGCGAATTCCTGCAAGCCCGCTGGTAATTTTTCGAGACCGATATGGGAATCGATGGCTTTGATTTGGTCGACCTGTTCGGCTGCGGCATTTACGGCTTTGTTGACGTTGGCCGTATCGCAGTTTACGAGCCGGTTGACTTGACCCCGCATCTCTTTTAATATGCGCTGGTCTTCCCATGCGAGAAGAGCGGTGTGCGCCCCGATGAGCACGAGCATTTTAGCTATCTCTTCACTGTCCTTTAGGTAGACGGCGAAATTTCGCTGACGTTCACTAATCTTTGCGTGCAATCCAAGTCTTTTCATAAGCGAACTTAAGTCCTCCGCGAGCACCTCGTTGTCGGTCGCCAGCTCGAAGTGGTAATCGCGTTTTGGGTCGCTTACAAAACCGCCCCCGAGAAACGCGCCGCGCAGATAAGCCGTCGCGCAGCAGTCGCGTTTGACGATTCTCGGCAATATGCCGGGCACGTAGCGCGACCGGTCGTCGATTATGGCGATCTCGTTGAGCGCCTGCGTGATGGCCGGCTGGTCCGGGATGTGGATAAGGTAATTGTAGACCTTGTGCAGAACCGATCTCCTGACTATGGATTCGACCTTCAATGAGAACTCATCGGTCAAATATTTATACAGAAGACGCGCCGCCGCCGCGTTTTCCGTGGCGATATCGAGCGTGAGGCGCCCATCTCCGAGAAGATGAAGCGTTCCGTCCATATGTATTATCGCCGATACTTCGGCCCGCGTGCAGCAAGCGCGTTTCGGCTGCAATTTGGCGAGTTCGTTTTTGACCTGTGTTGAAAATGCCAACTAAAACTCCTTGAGCTTCACTCCGTGGCTACCCTAGCTCCCTCAATACCGCCGCCAGCTTTTTTGAGCTATGATATGAAGGCTTGTCCGTATCGAGCACATCGGCAAGGATGACATTTACACCCAGGGCCTCGATGTCCTCGGAATTCGCGGAGACTTGATAACGTCTGTCTTCGGCAAAATCGATGACCCTGTCTTCGGGCACCGGCTCGGAATTGATTATCATAACATCGACCCAGTCGCTGGGGCCATGGTCGAAAATCGCGCCGATATGGTCGTAGGCGGTGAAAAGGTCGGTCTCCCCCGGCTGCGTCATGACGTTGCAGATATAAATCTTTAGCGCGTTCGTCTCCGAGAGCGCCCTCCCTATACCTTTGACTATCAGATTCGGGAGAATGCTCGTAAATACGCTGCCCGGCCCAATGACAACCTGGTCCGCCTCGAGAATCGCCTCGACCGCCGCCGAGTAGGCTTGCGTATCGGGCGGGTCTAAATATACCTCTTTAAGCGGCCTGGTCGTCGTTGCGATACTGGCTTGCCCTTCAATCGGGTCCCCGGCATACGTCGCCGCCCGCAATATCACATCGTCTATCGTCGACGGGAGAACCCGCCCTTCTATGTCGAGCAGCTCCGCGGCGGCGTTTATACCGCAATCAAACCCGCCCCGCATATCGGTGAGCGCGGCGATTATCAAGTTGCCGAGGTTGTGCCCTGCGATTCCGACGCCTTCCTTGAAACGATACTTGAAAAGCTCGGCCATCGGCTCATCGCCCGCAAGTGCCACCAGGCAGTTGCGGATATCACCGGGCGGCGGCATGCCCAGGTCGCGACGGAGGCGACCGGAGCTTCCCCCATCATCGGCCACGCTGACTATCGCCGTGACCTCGGACGCGTACTCCTTTATGCTCTTAAGCGCTATAGGCAAACCGGTCCCTCCGCCGATTGCCGTGACTTTTATCCCCGACATATAATACCTTATCTCCCGCCTGAAGCCTTTGCCGACAGCCTATTTGCCTCTCTTGTAATCGCGATGGCGTACAACGACATTGTAATCCTTCTCGCGCAAGAACTTCGCCGCTTCTTCGGCAATGGCCACAGAGCGGTGCTTTCCGCCGGTGCACCCTATCGCTATGGTAAGGTGGGTCTTGCCTTCGGCGACATACCTCGGCAGCAAAAAGGCGAGCATGCCGGTGAACTTCTTGATGAAGGTGCGGCTCTCGGACCTGTTTAACACAAAATCGCAGACCTTCTCGTTCGTGCCGTCAAAATCCCGGAGCGCTTCGATGTAGTGCGGATTGGGCAGAAAGCGCACGTCCATTACTAAATCGGCGTCGAGCGGCATGCCGTACTTATAGCCGAACGACATAATAGTTATCATGATGCCTTTTTTCTGCTTATCCTGCTTGAGAATCGCGGTGCGGATCTTATCTTTCAGCTCGAAGGGTGCTAAATTGCTCGTATCGATGATGATGTTGGCCTGCCCTCTGAGCTGCTCCATGATACGGCGCTCTCTGTGGATGCCTTCGACGATTGCCCCTTCTTCGGAGAGCGGGTGTCGGCGTCGCGTTTCCTTGAAACGCTTTACCAACACCTCATCGGAGGCCTCCAAGAAAAGAATCTGGTAGGTGATACGCTGCTCTTTCAGCTTCCGCAGCTCTTCCAGGAGGTCGTCGAAGAACTCCCCTCCGCGCACATCGCAGACGACCGCGACTTGATTGACCTTGCTTCCCGGAAGCGTAGCCAGCTCGGCCATCTTCGGGATTAGTGACGGGGGCAGGTTGTCGATGCAGAAAAACCCCATGTCCTCGAAGCACTTTATCGCTTCGGACCTTCCCGCGCCGGACAGTCCCGTTATAATTGCGAATTCGATGTTAGGATTCAAAAGCTGCTCTACCTCACTCCCGCGTTTTATTATATTCTAACTTATTTTTCGGCTTCACGCCGATGCGCTGTGAGTATGTGACCGGCTTTACCGCTTACACTCAATCACTGTCGCCCAAGACCTGGGGTCAGGTCTTTACTCTTTAACTTAGAGCTTCTTCCGCCCGTACCCGATCGCTACGCCCGTACCCGATCGCTGTCGCCCAATGCTATCCCCTCGAGTTCGAGCAGTCGCTCCTTCCAACCTTGCGGTCCGCTCCATCCCCCGAGGCGGCCGTCGTTTCTGAGTATACGATGGCACGGCACCACAATCGGCACCGGGTTTTTCGCAAGCGCGTTGCCGACAGCTCTCGCGGCACGAGGCCTCCCGCACTCCTTCGCCAAATCCTTATATCCGATGGTCTTACCATAGGAAAGACCTCTTAGTTTGCTCAATACAGCGCGCTCAAAATCGCTCAGGCGCCCGAAATCTATCTCGACATCGAAACCGACCCGCTCTCCGCTAAAGTATCTAGCTAAAGTAGAGCTTAAACCATAATCCCGGCCCTGGATGTGTTTATACTGCTCAAAATGCTTGTTTAGCTCGTCCGACAAATCCCGCGCCGACGGCGACGGAAAGAGCACGCGCTCCAATCCTTTTTCGTTAAAGAGCAAGGCTCCATCGCCCCACACCGTCTCGTAGAAGCAATAAGTCTTCACAACTTTCCCCCGTTGCTATGGAAGTTTCCCGTGCTGCTATGGAAGTTTCCCCCGTTGCTACGGAAGTTTCCCCCGCTGCTATGGAAGTGGCGGTGTACCCGCTCGGCGATTATATCCGGCAGGCCGGGTACGCTTTTTAATTCTTCGAGCGTGGCGTCCGCAATCGCGCCGGGCGCGCCGAAATGTGTCAAGAGCAAACGCTTCCGGTTCTCCCCGACTCCCGATATCTTGTCGAGCGTCGACTCTACCATCGCTCTACCGCGCAGTTTGCGGTGGTAGGCAATCGCGTAGCGGTGCGCCTCATCGCGCACCCGCTGAAGCAGCTTGAGCGCCTCCGATGACCTCTCCAGCAAGAGCGGGTCGGGCCGCCCCGGCATAAACACCGCCTCTTCCCGCTTGGCCAGGCCGATGATGGGAATATCCGGGTAGCCCTTCTCCCTGAGCGCCGACATGGCGGCCGAGAGCTGGCCTTTGCCGCCGTCGACGATTATCAAGTCGGGCACGGTAGCGAACGAGGGGTCGAAATCATCGCCCAAATGGAGCAGTCTCCTGCTGATTACCTCGTGGATCATGGCAAAATCGTTGAGACCGTCGACATACTTTATTTTGAACTTCCTATAGTCCGCCTTGGACGCACGGCCATCGGTGAAAACGACCATCGACCCTACGGAGTTATGGCCGTGAATCGTCGATATATCGAAACATTCGATTCGCCGGGGCGGGCCGGCAAGTCCGAGGGCGCTCGTGAGCGATGTCAAGGCAAGCGAGGCCGACTCCCGCTCCCATGAATATTTTATGGCCGACATCACCAGCGCGTACCGGGAATTTGCCGACGCCGTCTCCAATAAATCCCGCTTCGCCCCCCGTTGCGCCGTCTTTATGGTCACTTTGGAGCCGCGACGAAGGCCCAACCATTCCTCTATCAACTCCCGGTCTTCGACCGCGCCCGGCACGATTATTTGCGGAGGCACGGCGACCGATGAGAGATAATGCTCTTTGATGAACGCGCCGACTACATCGTCGTCGAGCGCACCCCGCGCCAGAACGAAATTATCGCTGCCGATAAGCTTGCCGTCGCGCACGACGAGCAGGTTGACGCCGGCCAGCGAATCGTCGAGGCTGTAACCGATAGCGTCGTAGTCCTCACCGGCTTCCGAGACGATCTTCTGTTTCCGCAGGACATGCCGGGCGGCTTCGAGCCGGTCGCGGACGCGCGCCGCGCGCTCGAACTCCAGACCCGCCGCCGCCGCCTCCATCTCGACTTCGAGTTGCTTGACGACGGGGTTAGGGCGCCCCTCCAAGAAGGACTCGACCTGCTCCATCATCGCCCGGTACTCGTCTTTGGCGACCGCGCCGATGCACGGCCCCAGGCAGCGTTTGATGTGGTAGTTGAGGCACGGCGAGCCGGTCGATTTGCCGGGTTTGGCGCGCTTGCATGTCCGGAACGGGAATATCCGCCTTAAGGTGTCGAAAGTCTCGCGCACCGGCTGCACACTCGTGTAGGGGCCGTAATATTTCGTGCCCTTCTTGTGGCGCTCCCGCGTCACCATGATTCGCGGGAACTCGTCCTGCCAGGTTATCGCTAGATAGGGATAGCTCTTGTCGTCCCGGTATGAGACGTTGAAAACCGGGCGGTATTTCTTTATAAGGTTGCACTCGAGCACGAGCGCCTCTATTTCATTGCCGGTCACGTGGAAATCGAAGTCGGCGATACGCTCGACGAGCGCCCTGGTCTTGGGGTCCATACCCCTATTGTGGAAATACGAACGCACGCGGTTCTTGAGGGATTTCGCCTTACCTACATATATTACTTTGGCGTCGATATCCCGGAAGAGATAGACGCCGGGGCTGTGCGGAACGCTTTTCAGTTGTTCTAATAAACGGGCTTTGCTTTTCACAGGGGTCGTCCTTACCAGCGGAGACGGTGACTCGCTTCGCTACTTATCCTCCACCCTTAGCACCTGCATGAAAGCGTCTTGCGGTACTTCTACCCGTCCGACCTGCTTCATCTTGCGCTTGCCTTCCTTCTGCTTCTCGAGAAGCTTGCGCTTTCTGCTGATGTCGCCGCCGTAGCACTTGGCGGTAACGTCTTTGCGCCTCGCTTTGACGGTCTCACGCGCGATTATCTTGCTCCCTATCGCCGCCTGGATGGCGACCTCGAACATCTGCTTCGGGATTATCTCATGGAGCTTGGCCACGAGTTCTTTGCCCCGGTAATAGGCCTTTTCCTTCGGAACGATGCTGGAAAACGCGTCGACCGGCGTACCGGCCAACATCACGTCTAGTTTGACCAGCTCGGTCCGGCGATACCCCAGGTGCTCATAGTCGAGCGACGCGTAACCGCGGGTGCGCGACTTGAGCTGGTTAAAGAAGTCGAGCAATATCTCGGAGAGCGGCAGCTCATAATGGAGTTCGACCCGGTTCTCGCTCAAATACTGCATATTCTTGAACTCACCGCGCCGATCCTGACATATGTCCATGATAGCGCCGACGTATTCCGGCGGCAGCAGAATCACGGCCGAGACGAACGGCTCCTCCATCGTCTCCACCTCGTGGGGCTGGGGCATATCCGAAGGATTCCTGATAGCGCTCTGCTCCCCGTTGGTCCTGGTTATTCTATACGACACGCTCGGCGCGGTCGCCACCAGCTCCAGGTTGTATTCGCGCTCGAGGCGCTCCTTGATTATCTCCATATGGAGCAGCCCGAGAAAACCGCACCTGAAACCGAAGCCGAGCGCCGAAGAGGTCTCCGGCTCGTACATGAGCGCCGGGTCGTTTAGCTGCAATTTCGCGAGCGCGTCGCGCAAATCCTCATATTGGCCCCCGTCGACCGGGTATAGGCCCGAGAAGACCATCGGTTTGACCTCGCTGTAGCCGGGAAGCGGCGTCTCGGCGCCGTGTTTCGCATTCGTTATCGTGTCGCCGACCTTGCTGTCGCGCACATCCTTGACGCCGGCGATAAGATAGCCGACCTCACCCGCCGCAAGCTCGCCCACCTTCTGCATCTCGGGGCGGAGCACGCCTATCTCTTCGACCTCGGCCACGCGCCCGGTCGCCATCATCTTGATTTTGTCGCCTTTTTTTATCGAGCCGTCTACCACGCGGATATAGACGATAACGCCCCGGTACGAATCGAACAGCGAGTCGAATATTAGCGCTTTTAGCGGCGCATCCGGCTTGCCCGAGGGCGCGGGAATCTTTCTTACGATAGCTTCGAGCACGTCGAGCGTGCCCTCCCCTGTCTTAGCGCTAACCAGCAGCGCATCGCTCGTATCGATGGCGAGGCTCTCCTCTATCTCCCTGGCCACCCTGACGGGGTCGGCGCTGGGAAGGTCGATTTTGTTGATGACCGGAACGACCTCGAGGTCGTTCTCGAGCGCCAAGAAAGTGTTTGCGAGTGTTTGCGCCTCGACTCCCTGGGCCGCATCGACGACGAGCAGCGCCCCCTCGCAGGCGGCGAGGCTGCGCGAGACCTCGTATGTGAAGTCGACGTGTCCGGGGGTGTCGATAAGGTTGAGGATGTAATCCTGCCCGTCTTTGGCCTTGTAGTTAATGCGCACGGCGCGGGCTTTTATAGTGATGCCGCGCTCGCGCTCGAGGTCCATCGAGTCGAGGACCTGGTTCATCATCTCGCGACCCGAGACCGTATGCGTGACCTCGAGCATCCTGTCGGCAAGCGTCGACTTGCCGTGGTCTATATGGGCGATAATGCTAAAATTTCTGATATTCTGTTGATTCATTATATTGTGATTCATTATATAGATGCCGCTTTCGCGCCCTTAAACTTCCTTAATAACTTCTTAATAAAATCGACCTCTTCAACACCGAACAATAGGGACAGCCCGAGATAGACGACAAAGCCGAGCGCCGCCGCGCCTCCGATTTGAGCAGCGAGCCCGAGCATACGCGGTAACTCCAGGCCCCCGACCCCGTGGGAAACGAGATACATCGCGCCCCCCGCCGGAATCGCCGCCATGGCCTGCTTTCCCATCCCTTTAAGCATATGCGAAGCCCCAATCGGGCCAATCTTACGTCGCAGCACATAAAGCTGGGCTATGACGGCAAAAGTAAGCGCCAGCGCGTATGCCAAAGGCAGACCGGGAACCCCCATGATACCGATGAATAGGAAGTTAAACAGAATCTGCAACGGAACGCTGACGGCACCTATCTTTAACGGCGTTTTTGTGTCCTGGAGTGAATAATATACCCTGGTCAACATATTGTAAAGTGAAAACGATAGGAGTGCGAAAGCAAAGGACGTCAGCACCGCCGCCGTAATCGTCGTGCCGGCTTCGTCGAATAGCCCGTGCTGGAGCGTGAGGCCGATAATCGGCTTTGCCATTAACCCGACAAAGATAGCCGACGGGATGGTAATAAACGAGGTCGAACGGACGCCGAGCGAGAGGGTCTTCTTGAAGCTCTGAAAATCCTTGTTATTCGCATACCGAGAAAGTTCCGGGAAGATGGCGGTCGTAATCGAGACGATAAATATCGCGTAGGGCAACTGAAAGAACGCCAGCGCGTATGCGTAGGCGGTCGGGCCTTTATCGAATGGCTGCAACAGAGAATAGATGATAAACGTGTTGGCTTGGGTGGTGGCCGCAAACCCGAGCATCGGAATGCCTAATCTTGTTACCTGCTTGACCGCCGGGTGGCGCAAGTCAAAAGAGAGCCGTGGTCTTAAGCCTATCTTTAAGACCGACGGGATTTGCACCAGGGCCATCACCACTACGCCCATCATCGTTCCGATGGCCAACGCCGCCAAGGCGAAATCGGGGTTGCTTTCGCTAAACGGAACGTACAGGGCCAGAACCGCTACAATGACGACCAGGTTATTGAAGATCGGTGCCGCCATCGGTATCGTGAACCGGCGCTGTGAGTTAAGCGCGCCGGTAAACACCGCAGCCAACGCGTAAAACATTATCTTGAGGGAGAACACTCTGAAGAAAAATATCATCAGCGGGGTCGCCTTCGACGGGTCGTGCATGGTCATCAATCCAACGATAGCCGGTGCAAATAAAAAACCTAGCGAACTCAACGCAATACCCAGGACAAAAATAATATTCGTGAGGTTGCTTATCATGTAGCGGGATTCTTCATCCCCTTTGTCTGTTAGATATTGGATATAGACCGGGATGATAACCGAGCCCAAAATTCCGCCCATAACCAGCTCGAAGATAATATTGGGCATAACGTTGGCGGTATTGAACGCATCGGCAATCGGACCTATGCCGATAGCGTAGGCCAGCACCATCGTCTTTATGAAGCCGGTCCCTCGACTGAATATTGTCGCTATAGACATCTTCGCGGTAGATTTTGCAATCGATGGCGCCTTGAACTCTTCTGTTGCTGCTACGTATTCTCCATTTCGCATTTTTGCGCCCGGCACCTCTAATTAGAAAAACAAGTGGTAAATAAGAAAATCCGCAGTCAAAATCTTAACAATTATAGCATAGCGCAATCTTAAACACGGGGTAAACACGGGGTCAGACCTCCTCGGCTATCCTGAGCTGCTAATCCTAATCGTTAATCTTGTTTACAGCCAGATGCCTGGCACCTGTTTTGCGGGCTCCTGTTTTGTTGGCTCCTGTTTTGTTGGATTGTAGTATAAGCTACATTTCTATTTCCCTTTGCATGCTCCAGTATTTCCAGTAAGGTATAACCTTTACGATAAAGCCATTTTTAACAAAAGTCTTCTCGTCGCCACCCGAGATCAAGCAGCCTTTCTTTGAGCCGGTTTTTTTCAAAAACTTAATTATCGGCACAATATCTCTTTCTCTAATCTCGGGCTTTATCTTAACTTCTACCGGCATAAGACGCTTGTCGGCGACAAGAACTATATCAACTTCGTCTTTTTGCGGTGTTCTGGAGAAAAACCTTGCCTTGAAAAGCTGTACAAAAAACTGCTCAAGTAAAATGGGCAATTCTACTTTTTCTGAAAGAGCCAGCGTAAACGCTGTATTTGAAAGATACGCCCTCTTCATCTTTTTCTCGCTGGCTAGAAGGTTGGGCGAATAATTATAAAGCTTGTTTATAAGTAAAGCGTGATCCAGATAGGAAAAATAGTCCGCAATTGTTCTCTGATCGTAACCCAAATCATTGGCTATGTTTTTATAATCAAGATAAATGCCCGGCCTCCCCGCACAAATGCGCACAAGCCGGTTTAAGAGATCGGGCGAACTAACCGAAAAAGCGCCCGGGATATCCTTATAAACTATGCGCTCCAGTAATCCTTCTTTGAAATATTTTTTTAGTTGCATGTCGTTGAAGTGCATCGCCTCAATAAAACCGCCGGTTTTAAGAAAGTCATTAAGATGCCTTTTTATCTCTACCTCAAATATGTCTTCCCTTTCGTTGTCAATCTCCACTCCTTTGAATATTAGGTGCTCATCAAAACTAAGGGGCTCGATGCGAAAATCAAAAAACCTACCAGCTAAACTCTCCTTTGTTCCTTTTATGATGTTTATTGCAGCCGAGCCCGAAAGAAATACCTTGCAATTCGGGTAAAGGTCATAGATGATCTTTACTTTTTCCGGCCAATTCTCAAGTTTCTGCACTTCGTCAAAGAAGACATAGACATTCCCGACACCCGAAATGCGCTCCTTGAGCACCTCTTTTTCAAAAATGTCAAAAATATTCTTTATTTCGCTAATCTCGTCGTCAAAGGAAAAATAGAGGATATGATAAGGATTTATCCCTCTTGATAGAAGTTCCTCGATAAGCTGAAACATCAGGGTTGTTTTACCGACCCGCCTTAGGCCCGAAAATATGAGAATTTGTCTTAGGTCAAGATAGCTCAATACTTCGGTAAATATTTTTCGCTTTTTCCCCACCAAGGCTGCATGCAATCTACCCTCACGCCACCAAGGATTAAACGTTAACAGGTCCATTGATTACACCTCAATGTCATTGTAATTTAATAATAATAACATTGCAATGTTATTATTATCGGCATAGAGGACATATAAAAACAGTCGATTCGAAACCGTAGGGGCGGGGTATAGGCGGGGTCAGACCTCCCAGACTGCCCTGACCAGCTAAGACTAATCCCTAATCTCGCTTTCCCCCTTTTTCCCCTCGTATCTTAATTTCTTGTTACACTTAAATAACAAAACACTGATTTACCGAAAGGGCGCAGGCAGACCGATTCCCCCTCGTATCTGCTTTCCTCCTGTTGGTTTTTTCTTTTTCTTATGACTAACGTGTGCTCGTTTTTTCAGTATGCCTTCTTGTCCGGCGCCTGTCCGGCGTCAATTATTTCTTCCGCCTAATCCGCCTAACAACAACAGAATTATTTTTCTTCACATGCATTCTTTTCTTCCGACCAACATTCTTTTCTTCTAAGCAATGTGCACTTATTTCTGTTGTTCTTAAATATCATCTGTTCTATACTATACATGCATTTGCTTTTTTATGCTATTGCTATTATATGCTACTACGCGATAGCACCTATGAGATAATTGTTGGTTAAGCAAATTACAGAAGGGGTGTAAGTTGGCAAGAAAACCTCGGTTTGATATTCCTTACCTTCTCTATCATGTCACCGCCCGTGGTAACAACCGGGAGCTTATCTTCTGGGAAAAGAACGACTATCTCGCTTTTATCAAATACCTGACCCAGGCAAAAGAAAAGTATCGGTTTTCTCTCTATGCGTTTTGCCTAATGCCAAACCACACCCATCTGCTACTTAAAACCACCGAAAACGGAAGCTTATCAAGGATTATGCAAACGCTGCACACCGCCTATACCATGTACGTAAACAGAAAATACACGCGATGCGGCCATCTATTCCAAGGCCGCTATAAGAGTGTGTTAGTAGAAGAAGAACCTCACCTGCTTGAACTTCTCCGTTATATTCACCAAAACCCTGTTCGAGCAGGCCTAGTCAAGGAAGTTACAGACTATCCTTACTCAAGCTACCCACTGTATTTAAAAGACGACATAAGTGGCAGCGATGACAACCTATTGATCGAACGGGAAGAGATCTTCTCCTATTTTGGCAAAAGACCTATAACTCAACAAAAGAGATTTCAAGCCTTTGTCGAAAAGAAAAAGAAGCGCAGTGCCTATCAGCCAAAACAATTGATTCGAAACCGGATATTCTTAGGAAGTGCTGAATTTGAAAATAGAGTTATAAATACGCTGGTAAATGAGGATAGTGAGGTCTGACCCCCGCGACTGACCCCCGCGAAATATTTGACACGCCTTTAAGCTTATCGTGCGGTTATGCTTGCGATAAGCGCGGCAATGTGATAGAATTTTTCTGTTTTACGTGTATAAAAGGAGGATTACCTTGGCAAACATAAAGTCACAAATCAAACGCATCAAAGTGGCCGAGCGCCAACGCCAGCGGAACAAAAGCGCGAAGTCAGCGCTTAAAACATTCGCGGCAAAGTTTAACAGCGCGTGGACAAGCGGCGACAAAGACGCGACTGCGTCAGCGATGAACGCCGCCGTGAAGCAGTTCGATAGGGCCGCTGAGAAAGGCATCATCCACAAGAACAACGCCGCCAACAAGAAATCAAAGATGATGAAAAAGCTCAACGGGCTGGGAAGCTAGGCTTTCCAGGCGACTGCTCATTAATTGACTAAACCTTGAACGAACCGGTTAAATATTGATCGGTTTGTTTTTGCGTGCGCGGACGAAGTCTTTCCTATCCCTTGCGTTCCCAATCAATGATTCAACACAGCGCTTATCAGCCAAAACAACTGATTAGAAACCGGATATTCTTAGGAAGTGCTGAATTTGAAAATAGAGTTATAAATACGCTGGTAAATGAGGATAATGAGGTCTGACCCCTACGATAAATGAGGATAATGAGGTCTGACCCCTACGACTGCAAACAGGGCAGTTTCCTAGATTTCTAGGCGGCCACGATAGTTGTTTTTGCCCTCTTAGAGCTGCAAGCCTTGACTTGGCCACAGTTTTACCTCTAGCAAAAATCAGACTAGACCTGACCCTGGTAATGATATCCTTTGCTGCGTGCGGGGAGAGAAAATCTCTTTATGGAAACCGATATATCCGAGGTGCGTCCCCTTGTTCCTTGTTCGCATCCCCTTGTTCCCATTAAAAGGGTCGAGCCATAGAACGAAAACGGCGTGCTGTGATTCTCACTATGAGCGCGATGCTTGAGATTACGACGAAGCCAACCGTATCAAGCACGATGTCCCTGAACATGCCTGTCCGGTCGCCGACAATAGACTGGTGCCACTCATCTAATAAGGCAACGACGAATACCAGCGCAAGAACAACCATCCACTTCTTCCACAAACGCATGCGCAAGTCTCCCAAAGCCGCCAAGAGCGCTAACCCAAAGATGCCGTAGACGAGTACGTGCGCCCCCTTTCGAATCCAGAAATGGGCAAAATCGACCGGGTTTCGCAGGTTATTGAGCGGTTTTCTACTATATGTGAACTCGACCTCGGGTAGGCTCTTGATCGCCTCGACGAAGCGTTCCTGTTGACGGATTTTCGGTCGCAAATCCTGCTCCGCAAAGGTTTGGCCGGAAAAGTACGCGATTGTCCCTAGACAGATGAGAACAAGAAGCCATCGGCCGAGGGTTTGATATGTTTTAAAGCTCTTTAAGGAATTCATTTCACTGCAGATACTATAGCTCTTGCTTGAGTTGGTCAATATGGCGACGATACGTTTTGTGCTTGGCGGCGCATTTAAAGTCATGCCGGCGTAGAAAAAATGGCGGCTTAGAGATTAGCTCTCATTCCAGAACACAGTAACGTCATACTTCGCTATTAATGGATCAGAAGTTATTACAGGCATTCTCTCTAATTGCGCCTGAGCCACAATCATGCGGTCAAAAGGATCTCTGTGATGGTTGGGGAGATTATACACATGTAATGCGTGGCTTAATTGTATTGGCAGCCCCTGGACTGCGTTCTTGGCCATCTGATCGGGTATAAAATCTTCAGGTTCGCCAGTCGTTTCAATTTTGCTAAGTTGAGCCTTTATCGCTATTTCCCAGCAGCTTGCAGCACTGAAAAATAACTCGTTATCGCTATTGCTGATTAACTCGATTACGGCGGCCGGAAGCCTCGGGTCTTCGGTGATCCACCATAAAAACACATGCGTGTCCATCAAAGCGATCATTCCTCAAACTCCCTCAATATTTCTTCAGGCAAAGGCTCAAAAAAACTTTCTTTTATAATAATGCGTCCTTTCGCGCTGCCCGGCATACGCTTTTCAGCCTTTGAGGATAGAGGAACGATACGGGCTATCGGCCTTCCCGCCTTTGCGATAATTATCTCCTCTCCACCTTCAACCCGACTTAGAAGTTTAGAGAATTTGGTTTTTGCCTCATAAATGTTGACCGTTACCATGTTTAACACCTCTTAAATCATAATAGACTAAGTCATTAACTTAGTCAAGGTGCGCGAGATTCGTAAAAACGTTGTCCTATAGAACCTCTAACCTCTAGGGTAACCTCTAGGGGACGTACATCGAGTATATCGGGTTTTCGTGCCCTGTGCCCTATGTGTGCCGGCAAGAGCTGGACATAGCCTGGCGCTTGAGCTTTAGCGCGTAGCCGCAGCCATGACCTTCTCGACTGAGGCGCATGTATCGGATATATCTTCTTCGCTCAGGGTCGGATGAACCAGAAACATGAGGCTCGTCTCGCCGAGTTCTTTTGCGACCTCGAGACGTTTAGTCGGGCGAAGACCGTCCTTGTCGAATGCTTTCTCGAGATATATCTCGCTACAACTCCCCGATGAGCACGGGATGCCCTCGGCGTTGATGGCTTCCATGATGCGGTCGCGGTTCCACCCGTCCTTGAGGAGTTCGGGTTGGAGAAACACATAGTACTTGTAATAGGCGTGGTAAATGTCGTCTGTTGGCTGAGTCACGCGCAGGGCCGGAAGCCTTGAAAACCGCTCAGTTAAAATACCTGCGTGCGCACGCCGGGCTGTGACCCATGCGTCCAGTTTCTTCAACGCGACCCTGCCGATGGTCGACTGCATCTCGGTCAATCGCCAGTTCGTCCCGAATGTCTCATGTACCCAGCGAAAACCCGGCGGGTGCTTGCGGTTAAATACCGCGTCATAACTTTTTCCATGGTCCTTAAACGACCATGCCTTCTCCCAGACATCTTTGTCGTTAGTGGTAAGCATGCCGCCTTCTCCACCGGTCGTTATAATCTTATCCTGGCAGAACGAGAACGCTGCGACATCACCGAGCGAGCCGACAGGCCGCCCCTTGTACTTGGCGCCGTGCGCTTGGGCGCAGTCTTCGATGATCGCGAGGCCGTTTTTCCGGGCGAATTCCATGATAGAATCCATGTCGCACGGCCACCCCGCGAGATGGACCACGATAACGGCCTGTGTTTTCGGCGTAAGGGCCACCGCGATAGTCTCGGCGGTTATGTTCTGGCTTACGCGGTCGACATCGGCCATGACCGGCGTCGCACCCCGCATGACGATGGCGCTTGCCGATGCGATAAACGTCCGGCTCGGCACGATAACATCATCGCCAGGGCCTATGCCGAGTGCGTAGAGCGCCAGTTCGAGCGCGACCGTCCCGTTAGCCAAGGCCACAGCAAAATCGCAGCCGGTGTAAGCGGCGAATTCACGCTCGAAATGCCGGCCTTCATCACCCGTCCAGTAGTTGACCTTGCCGGATTTTAGGACAGCCTCAACCGCCTCGATTTCGTCTTGCTCGAAATGAGGCCACGGTGCGAAGGGTTTGGTGCGGATGGGGTTGCCGCCGTCGATGGCAAGAGTATTTATCAGTCTCACTAGAACGCACTCATCCCTACCGCGGTTCTCTTATGGTATTCAACCATATAGTTACAGTGCCTTGTACATGTCAGAAACACGTTCATGAACTCACCGCCCCTTCTAAACCCCGGGTTAGCTCTTCCTCCACCACCCCTTGCGCGCGTCAGAAACACGTTCATGAACTCACCGCCCCTTCGAGCGTAGGCTCACCGAAGCCGCGAGTCCCCATCGGCTTGCGATAGCCGGGAAAGAAATGTGGATCGCCGTTACTTGAGTCTGCGAATTCTTCAGCGTGCTCGTTCATCAGCATGCCATACTTCTGCTTGTCGAGAACCATCCTGTATGTATAGAAATCGGCTCGGCAGTCGGAGAACCCGGCCTTAAACTTGAAAAGCGAATCGTCGTTGCCCCCAACACCGCCTCCCAAGTGGAAGACCTCGTTACCGGCCTCTTTTGCCCAACGCCAAACGTGATCCAACATCATCTTCGCGGGCGCTTGCTTAAGATACCCATCAGCAGTGCCGGAAAGATGAAATTGTACTATTTTATTTGTGACAACAAACAATCCTGCGGCGGCCACATCCCCGGCTGGCGACAAGACCGCGCAAAGATGCAACCCCCCGCCCAACGATTCCCGCAAATCTTGAAAATAGTCGTCTGAAAACATATAGAAATCGCTCGCGTCCTTGCGGTTCATGTTGGCCCGGTATAGCTGCATAAAAGGCTTGTATAAGTCCCAATCATCCATGACCGCTTCAAACCCGGATTTGTCTAACTTGCGTAAGTTTGCCCGATGGTCACGCCTGACCTGCGACCAAATCTGCTCTGATGGCAAAGTAAGGTCGATATAGACGGTCTGGCCGTGCCGGAAGAGCGCGCCGTATTTCTCCAAGCCGTCTATGGGCAGTGACAGCATGGGGTGTAGGCGGATAAACGCGGTGACGATTCTTTCTTCCACCGCGCATTGCGCGAATGCTCGCAGGAAGCGCAAGAGTGAAGCGGGACGATTTTCGCTCTTAAGTATCGGCGACGGGTATCCATACGATGTCGCCGCATCGCGCAACCCATGCGCCCTTCCAAGCTCCGTCGGAATGCCTCGAAGCAGCAACGGCGCCAAAAAGACATCATCCCCGTATTCGGCGTAGAATACGACAGGTTCACCACCTTCATGTTTTGCCGCAAACTCGATATATTCGGGAAGATGATAGAAATCGTGGCGCGTTTCTCTGAGTATGCGCGACCACCTTGCGTCATTCGGCTTCACAAACTCCGCTATCACGACGCACTTCCTCCTTCGCAATATTCTTCGCCAAACTTATAGATAAGTGATGCGACATATTCCATATCAGCATCAATATATCGCATATCGCAATGGACAGAAAACAAGCGGCTGCTCAAATCAATATGCTTCTGCTGTATTCCTTTAATAACCGGTTCATCCAGAGACCAGTGAACGGCTGTGTAGATGTGCGAAGCTGCCAGCGCCTGGCGTATGTGTCTGCACCGAGCTGCATTGTCAAATATAAGAATTCCAGCAAAAGGCGTAACATCCGCACCGTCCGCAGGCATGAGTACGCTTAGCCAGGATACGTTCGCTAATGCATTTACCAAGACGCGATGGTTGCGACGTCGTTGTTGACGCCACTCCTCAACCGGGAAGGTGCCAAGCATATTAGCAGTCCAGTCTGGTATTCCGGATATCTCACCGGCGGCAAGGAGGTTCTCGCTTGAAACAGCCATGCGGCGAAAAACTTCCTTATCTATCTGTTTGCCCTCTAAATACAAATTCTTAAGAACCATTGCGGCAAGCTTTTCTAAAGATGCACTTTGGTGCAAATCACTAACAGGTGCAGCTTCAGGTAACTGGTGTCCTTTCGGCGTCCAGACAATGCCACCGTCCGGGATAGGAAGTGTCTTTCTTAAAGAGGCAATACACCAGTCGGCATTACTGGTCCTCGCCCAGGTTGACCATGGATCGTGCGTATGATTCTCGATCACTTCGATTAAGCTTCGGTCAATATTCAAAGCAGAGTATTTTGTGCGTAAGCCAAAATAATTGCTAAGGTGTAGCACATCACCCTTTCGAAAATCTAACAGTTTGAAATCCGGCTGTATATTCTCAGGACCATCGTCATATATAGCTACTTTTATCCCTGTTGATAACGCGGCCGTCACAACCGGCGGACAAAAATAGCTTGGCATCCACAACCGGCGCCACCCGCGAGTAGCTACGCCGTGCTGCAGCAGCGCGCGAAACGCATAGCGTCCGGAACCAAATAGCTGTCCACTATCGCTCCAGGGAATAGAGATTGAGTTCTGCTGATCGTATGAAAAAAGGTGAAATTCAGAACCATGTTCCCAACGAGACGGTATTTCCTTCATCAAAGTACGCCTCTCTTTATAAATCCGTAACTAAAACCTAATCGGCTATTTCTTCTCCGACCCCATAAACTCGGGCATTACTGCATACCCTTCAGCACTTATTCCTTCTCGTTTTAGCACCTTGAGTACTGTCATCAGGCATATCTTGACATCAAGCCACCATGTCCAGTTATCTACATACCAGAGGTCTAAGACAAATTTCTCATCCCAAGTCAGTAAATTGCGACCATTGATCTGCACCCAACCGGTTATTCCGGGCTTCACGTCATGCCTGCGCGCTTGCTCGGGCGTATATCTGTCGAGATACTCCATCATTAAGGGACGCGGCCCGACCAGGCTCATCTCCCCTTTTAATACGTTTAAGAGTTCCGGCAACTCATCAAGGCTTGAACTTCGTAAGAAACTCCCAAGACGATTGAGACGTTCTTCGTCGGGCAAGAGTTCGCCGTGTGAATCGCGTGCGTTGCTCATCGTTCGAAACTTATAGATGATAAACGGCGCGCCTTTAAAACCAGGGCGCTCCTGACGGAACAGCACCGGTGACCCTAAATATATTCGGACTAATAAGGCTATAGCAACCAGCAAAGGGCTGAGCACGACTAGCCCTACTAAAGCTACGCCAAAATCTATCGCTGCTTTTAGGGCTCTACTTATGAGAAAACGATAGCTCTTCTTTCCCGGTATACTATGCGCATGTTTTGATTCCGTGGAATCTGAAAAAAGCCGCTTCTCCTTCAATAAGCGGCCATATTCAGCATAGAGCGCTTCCCATATCACCTCCGGCTGAAAATCGCGCTCAACTCGCATTCGCCCAGCCTGCCCATGGGCTCGCCGCAACTCGGGGTCTTGTAGATACCGCGCGATCGCTTCTCGCAGCGCCGCCGCGTCATATGCAGGCACGAGCGCACCGGTCACATTGTCTTGGACCGCGTCGATACAGCCGGGCACACGGGTCGCCACGACGGGCACCGCCATGGCGGCGGCCTCCATGGGCACAACAGGGAATCCCTCGCGATAACTCGGCAAAGCTAGGACATCCATCACCCCGTACAGCTCCGAGGGGTCCTTGACTCTGCCAGTGAAATGCACGCGCGCATCATCATAAAGCATTTGTATTACGTCTTCTTGTACAGGGTCTTGCGATTCGAAGGCCCCGACGACGACCAGATGAAATTCCGGGGATTGCTTCCGCAAAACGTTCCAGGCGCCTGCTAATTCCGCGATACCCTTATCGCGAACGATTCGGCCGACATAGCCGATAATTCGAGCCTCTTCTGGAATATTGTAGTTTTCACAGACACGAGTCCGCGCGTCCTGTGTTTTTTTCATCGGATTGAACATCGCTTTTGAGTCGACGCCATTAATGCTCCCGTTATGCAGCACCTTGATTTTGTTTGCCTGACAAATGCCCGCGCCCACAGCCACCCCGAGAATCGAGTCGCTGACACATAAGACTTGGTCGGCAAGGCGGCAAGCCAATTTCTCGGTCAATATTAGCAGGACCCTTTTGTATCCCGTAGCGGTCATGAAGGGTAAACCGTGAATATGATAGATGCGTACGGGCACTCGCGCCAACCATGCACCCACCATTCCAAGTAGTCCGCCTTTGGGCGTGTGGGCATGAACAATGTGTGGCTTAACGATGTGCAATCGCCGCCAGATTCTTAGAACCGCTGCAATGTCGCGCAAGGGCGTTATGCGTCGAGGCATTTCAATGGCGTGAACAGGAACTCGTTCACACAAAGCAAATTCGTCAAGCTCCGGACCTGGTGAGGACAGACAATGGACGTCTATACCCCGCTCCTTCAAATATCCGATTTGACCAACAAAAAATCTTAGTGTCTGAGGTACCGTGGTCATGCATATAATCGTTGGCCCAGCCTTCGACAAATTTATTATGTGTGAATCTCTTGGTTTAAACATCACCATTAGACCCCGCAGTCTTGCACTTAGCATTTCACATCAAACCCGGTCCACCATCCGTATATCACATTAAGCACTCCTCACGTAATACATAGGCGGTAAAGCCAGGTACATGAGCCGCTAATATGTGTTGAATAACCTGCGCTGCTGTTTCCTTTTCGTGTTCGCTGAGCGTATTGTTTCTCATCCTGAGGAGAGCATCTTGCTTGCCCAACGCCGTAAAAACGCGGTAAAGCTGACCTTTAAGATGCGATTTGACCACAAGTTCTATTGTTGTAGGCCACCCCACCATCGAAGGACCATATATCTTAAATATCTTCCGATCTGTTTTGCAGCTGTGCAAGTAGTTGTTGAGATTTACATCGGTAGGTTCACGAACAAAAAGCAGTGGTTGTCGAATCTTGTCAAAGGCGGTATGTCCGTAGGTGCGACACCATAATTCATGGTCTTCAGCGCGAACAAAATTACCATCATAAAGGTTGTCGCGAAACCACTCTACGCGGCCCATCATGGTCACATGAGCTGCCAAGGCGTGTCGCAATAAAGCTTTAGGCCTAAGGTCAAGCTCTGCAAAACTTCGAGCACCGACCGGTATGTTATTCTCGTCTATCGTGTATATCGCCGTAAAAACGACATCGACCGTCGGATTTGCGTCAAGATACTGTAGTTGAAGGGCTAATCGGTCAGGATGCATCAGGTCATCGGCATCCATGCGCGCAATATATTCACCTTTAGCCAGCCGTGCGATCTGATTTAGCCTGCAAGGAAGTCCTTTATTGACACCACCACTCACAACCCTGACTCGTGGATCGCTCACAGCACGCGCGATGTCAGCAGAGCCATCGGACGAACCGTCATCGACAAGGATGAGTTCCCAGTCGTCAATAGTTTGTGCAAATATTGAGCGAATTGCATCAGCAAGCGTGCGCTGTGCATTATAAAAAGGAAGACCAATGGAAACACGCATGATCTAACCAACAACCTCCTTAAGTGCTTTACCACCGAGACTTAGAGAAAGTGACTCCAGAAATACGATGAAGTTCAATTTGATAAGCTCCTTGATATAATCGGCTTATGTATATGCGCCACTACTGCCATCATTCTGCCTGTAACCCCATGTCAGCTCGCCCTACTATGCTGTCATGTTTGTGCCGCATCCAAAATCCGGGCCTTGCTCACTTTCATCGTCAACCTCACGCACACGAAGCGCTATCGCCAACGAGCAAAGATAAAAACCTAAAAAGTGTCCGAACGACGGAACCGGATAGAACGTCTCTTGCGAGAAACCCGATAGCAAGAAAGCAATCGTAACCCAAAATAGTGGCTTGACACCCCGCTCGCATACACTTAAATAAGAAAGCACCCTGTGTATAAGCCATGCGAACACTACTAGGCCTATCAAGCCGACCTCATAGATTATTTGTAAATAGAGAAGGTGGGCGTTTTGACCGCCCGCCGCGCCAAACCCTGACCCGAAGACCCAGAGCTTGGGCGCCTCATTGAGGCGCACCAGATAGTCTAACCATATCGTGTCCCTGCCGTTCAAGCTCTCAGACTCGTATGCACTACCGAGGGCTAATTGCCGTTCGAACGTCGAACCTATGAGACTGAACGAGCTATCCGCAACCGATAAACCACCAACCAAGCTCATGGAGGCCAGCACTGCGACCGCCCCGATAACGACTATGGCTATTATGTAAATCGGCTTCTTGTACAGAACCGTTACCGCAAAAAGCAGTGCCGCCGCCAAGCCGGCACGGCTCCCGCTCATAAATATCGCCAGCGTAGTCACAAACAATATTGTCCCGTTGGCGAACGCTTTGCTGGCCGAACTCAGGTATATACGCAGGGCAGCGAGCATGAGCAACTGCGCGGCTACATATGCGTGGTTGTATCCTATCGTTCCCCAGCCCTTGCCGGCGAAACTCGTGGAATAAAAAACCCAGGGACCGGCGACGCTTAAATCAGAGGGCAAGTGCGCGACAAGAGCGCTTTTCGGAAGAATATCGAAATATGTAAGGACAACCGTGATAGTCGTAAATATGAAGGCGCCATCGACGATTCGACGAAGCACAGTGATGCGCTTCTCGGTAAGGGGTATCTGCGCAGTTATCCAGAATATGAGGATAAATTGAGCCAACCGGTAAAGCTGGAATGCGCCGAAGATAACATTAGAGCGATCGAATGCGGCGTCAGGACTCCATCCGGGATAGAAACGAATAAAGACGAAGTATGACAAGGCCGCGCCACAAAAAACAATCAATAGATTATTGAAAACCACTTTATTTGCTTGCGAAATAACCCTTAAGCCGGCCGCTATGTACGGCAAGAACGCCAACAAGAGCATGAGCAGTGCGATGTCGGCAAGCGTCGGCCAGATGGCCCACGACGGCCCGACGGCCCGAACCGGTATCATGAAGGCCTGTGCCAACAGATAGAAACCAAGCGCAAAAAAAAGCATTCTGCTTTTTCGCAACCGTAGCGTCTCGGCCGGTCCGCTCGACGCTTCCTGCTGCGACGCTTTGAGTATTGCGTTGAACTCCGCGGGCGTATGGCTAGCCATAATAGACCTCTACTAATTTACTCATACTTGACGCTATATTAAAATCGCTCCGCTTAACCTTCATAAAATACTCGATTTTGTCAGTGTTTAGAGAATGTCGGTTTAATGTCAGTATGACTTCCGCCCACTCCGAGGCTGACGTCGCAAGCGGTTGTCGTGATATTAGCCGACCGTCAAGATCGGCTTCGCTGGGAATCACGTCTGAGATGACGCATGGAAGACCAGCTGCTTGGGCTTCAATTAATACAAGGCCAAGTCCCTCATATAGCGAAGGAAAGACGAAAACATCTATAGCTCCGAGCATAAGCCTCGCCACGTCTTCACGTACGCCAGCCATAATCACATAGTCCGCAAGACCCTTATCAACGATTTTTTGTCTAATCTCCTCCTGTAAAAGACCATCGCCGACCAGCAGCAAGCGCATATTCGACTCACGACGCGCGACCTCCACTGCGATATCGATTAGAAATCCGTGGTTTTTCTGCTCCATAAACCTGCCGACATGCCCGAGGACGAACGAGTCGGCGGCTATGCCCAATTCTGCGCGCACGACCGTTGCGTCGACCGGTTCGGCAAAGGGATTCAAGTCGATGCCGCAATAAAGAATCTGCCATCTGGCATCGGCCGCCCAATCCTCACCAAACAAAGCTATGGCCGCCTTCTCGCTCGCTGCCAAACCATGGGTCGCGCTATTTCTCATCATCCGCTTTGTTAAAGATATATATAGACGCCTGACGTGCGATGAGGCATCATCAAAGTCACTGGTATCGAGGTGGCTATGTGCGATGCGCATAGGCACTCCAGTCCGGCGCGCAAGCCACAGAATATAGCCGCTGAAATTGTGAACATGGCTATGGACAACATCGTAAGGCCCGTGACGCCGCAGAATCCGGTTGAAATTGCAGGCGTAGGCGACCGGATTGGCGTGATTCAAGCAAGGTATGACCTTTGAGCCTAGGTCCCGAATCTCTTCGTCGAAAGCGCAGGGCTGGTCGGTGTGGACGACAAAGTCCATCTGGAACGCGTCGCGGTCGATGTTTCGCAAAACATGCATGAGCCATGTTTCGGTGCCCGCGCGCTCCATGCCGCCGACTACGTGCATTATCCTTATGGGTCTCACGCTAGATGGAGTCATGAGCCATCGCCACCTTCGCGCAAATGCTAAGTTTATAAATCGCAAATACGGTAATCGCCAGGCTGCCCAAGAGCTGCACCGCCGCAGCGATAACTAGCGCCACAGCCGCACCGCTGAGCCCATATAACGGGACCAACCATAAACATGTTAGTATTGACACCGCCGTTACCATAGCAAATAGCGGTGCTTGCACCCTGAAGTACCGCGCCGCTGTCATCGCATAACCTAAAAACGAGGCGCTAAAACCAAGCCCCGTCGCTACCATGAGTAGAAGAAAAACATCGAGATGTTGCGCATACTCAGGCTTGTATATCATCGTTAAGATGGTCTCGCCGGCAACCGCAACGATTGCCACGCCCGCAAGACCCAACAACGCAGATATCGCGATAAGCTTGCCGAGCAAATGTCGAAACGGCTTGGCCTCAGCCGCGGCATAATGCTTAGCCAAACGCGGGCTTGCGGATTGCCCGAGCGCATTTACTACCATGCCCCCGGCCACCATAAGATAGGCGATGGCGGCGAAGATGCCTAGCTCCCGCTCGCCGAGATAATGCTCGATAAAATAGCGCGGGATGTTTGCGTTAAGTGATATCAGCAGCATCACGAAGCCGAGAGGTAGCGACAACTTAATTAAGGCGAACGATGTTTTGTTGATCCAGCGAGGCCTCGGTGCCACCCGGCGACCCCCATCAGCAGATACATCAGCCACACCTGCATCCCGCCCCTTAAGCGTCAAGCCACTGCGCACATCGTAGCTGACGAGCACGAGTGCCCAAGCAACAGCCAGTCCTACCGCGCCCCACAGCGTACTATCAGTAAGATAAACGCCAAAACCAAGGGCCAGCAATGACAGCGGGCCCTTTATTATCATCGATTTGGCGATTCTATCCATACGCTCATGCTGCTGCAGCCGTCCATAGAAGACATCGCTTATCGCTTCGAACGCCTTAGCCACGCCCACGGCCAAGATTACAAGCGCCGTCTCGCTTCTATATCCCGAGAAAATAACCACACCTGCGATAGCAGCAAGCGCCGCAATGGTCGTGGCTAAACGAAGGCTAAGGTAGTCGTCGAAGAGGTATTCGTGCCGGGCATCGGTCGCTTGCACAGCCCGCAACTGCAAATTTGCAAACATGATAATGGGAGCAGTTACAGCCAGCCCCAACGCGAACTGCCCGACCATCACCGGGCTGCCCATCTTCGCGAGGACGACGAGCATCCCCCACTGGCAGGCCGCATAGACAATATTGCCGACGAGGGTCCAAGAGAAGTTCTGCCTCAACGATAGTCCGGAAACCATTATGGGCTCAGCTGCAATGTTTACCTGAAATTTTCCTGCATCGTTCTGCTGCAATGACCTTACACCACCATTATTATTACGCCGGTGACTTAATTTTAAATTTTTATCTCGTATTTCACTTGCATGAGCTTGTGACACGCTTATTAGCAATTCAGATAATTAATCGCCGGAGCAATGCTTGAAACTAAGCCCCAAAGCGAACGTTCGTGTCGAATTTGCCGGATGCCGCAATAGACACATCGCTCAATTTTCTTGCAAGCCTCTTCTCGTCGCCCGTTCTAACGATATTTTCAAGCCCTTTCAGGAACCCGGCATCCGCAACCCTGTCGTACTCGTTCCATGCCTCGTTTATCTTAGGATGAATGGTTCGATTAATGCTTTCCCCTTCGGCAAATAGTTCTTCATACAACTTCTCTCCCGGCCTCAAACCCGTCACCTGAATCGGTATATCCTCATCGGGCTCAAAACCCGAGAGCCGCACCATGCTCACGGCTAAATCATAGATGTTTATCGGCTCACCCATATCGAGTACGAAGACTTCCCCGCCCTTGCCGATAGCGGTCGCCTGGGTAACCAGGTATACCGCTTCTTGGATAGTCATGAAGTACCGGGTTATTTCGCGATGGGTGACGGTTATCGGTTCATTGTCGCGAATCTGCCTCTTAAACTTAGGAATAACACTGCCGTTACTCCCCAAAACATTGCCGAACCTGACCGCCATGAACTTGGTGCCGCCGTCCTTGCTTGCCGCCGCCCGCACAGACCGTTCTCCCAGTTGTTTCGATAGACCCATGACGCTTGTCGGGTTGACGGCCTTATCGGTAGATATGAGCGTGAACCGCTCGCACTTATGGCGTGTAACGGCTTCTATCACATTACGCGTACCGACAAAATTGTTCTCCATAGCCTCGAGCATATGGTTCTCCATCATCGGCACATGCTTGTAGGCCGCAGCGTGGAATACTATGTCCGGTTTGTATGCGTTAAAGGCCCGCTCGATAGCGTGCTTGTCCCGAACATCCATTATATTAATCTCAAGCGGCGCCCGGCCCAAGTTTAAACTAGCCCGCATCTCTTCGTCGAGGTGGTAGAGCCCGTTCTCCGAGATATCGGTGGCGATGACTCTGGCCGGTTTCAGGTAAACGACCTGGCGGCAAATCTCAGAGCCAATGGAACCTGCCGCTCCGGTTATCAGTACGGTCCTGTTTTTATAGCAGGTAATCGTATCTCTTAAATCGGTATCGACCTCTTTTCTGCCGAGCAGTTCCTTGGGGTCGATATCGCGAATCTGCGAGAGGCTTATGTTGCCGCCGACGAGTTCGGAGAGGTCGGGTACGGTCTTGCAGGCAATGCCTATCTCCCGGCACTCCAGCGCAATGCGCCGTCTATCTCTCACCGCAGCCGAAGGAATCGCCAGGATTATCTCGTCGACAGGATATTTCGCCAGGATAGTCGGGATTGCCGTACTTGCCCCTACAACCTCGATGCCGTGAATCATCAGCCCGTTCTTCGCGGGGTCATCGTCTAATATCGCGATGGGCCGGTAGCCGCACTCCGGGCTCGACTGCATCTGTTTGACAAGGCCGCTCCCCGCGGCGCCGGCGCCGACGATAATGACCTGTGTCCGTTCCCCGTCATGGACTGCGAAGTTGAGTGTCGGAAAGAGGTCTTTTTGGGCTCGAATCAAAAAATAACTCCCGCCGATGAGCGACAAAGTCAGCATCCAGTCGATGATAAACACTCCGCGCGGGATGGTAATATTTTGGCTCAACCAGAGAACTCCGAGAAACAGAAACGAGGCGGATGTTATCCCGCCCAACAACCTGAGGCCCTCTTTCATACTCGCGTATTGCCACAGTTGTTGATAGAAACCGAAGGCATAAAAGACCGGCACTTTCGTCAATATCGCAATCGGCAGGATTGCGATGAGAGTAGCCATATAGGTCTGCGGGACGCTCATGCCGAAACGCAGCAAGAACGACATGAAAAGTGCGATAACGACGAGCGCCGCGTCGACCAACAAAAAAACAGGCTGCTTCAGCCTTGTAAGTTTTAGCTGCCTTATTATGCTTTGAAAAAGCTCCGCTCGTGCCGTACAAGGTTGCTCGGCCACATCATTGTTTAATATTGACATAATCGCCTACTTTTAGCGCCGATATCGTACCCCTCGATCCCCTATTCTATCGGGCTTAAGAGATCGACTCTTGAGGGCACCGCTCGCCGCCGACGGCCGCCTAACACGAGATGTCCGGCAGTTCGCAAAGCCCTCGTCCCGCTGCTATTTCGCGTCGTCCAGCTTTTGAGCGTTGCTCAACCGCGCTATGACTAAGAGACGTTTGGCCGCCGAGTACACAGGGTCGCAGGTCGAGAGTACGAGTCTTCGCTCAACACCCGATTCTATATCACTCCAGTCGTCCGGTTTTACTCTTTTTATCCCGATGACCGTGTATACAAAAAGCGCTTGCTCGGTATAGACGAACACACGGTCCGAGATATCCAGCCGGTCGAGGTCGCGGAAGGGCGCCGAGAACATGGTGCGGTGTCCCGATATAAGTGAAGTACCGATGGCGCCGATTTGTGCGGTCTTTGAGACACGTGCGGGGCTTTTTGCCAGATTGGTCCAGGTCTCACCCTCTATAATGCTAAGGTTGAGGTCAAGCTTTGGTATGACGATAAACCCGATACTCTTCCCCGTAGCCGCTGGACCGTCGGCTACTAAGTCAGCGATATCGCCGGCGGTGGCACTCCCATCGGTAGACCCACCAATGTTATCGTCGCCGTCTTTCACGGCAACCGAGGCCGAGCGGTCACTATCGGCCGAAACGCGTGCAATCGGCTGCCATTTTTTAGCTTCATTCCACTGGTAGTATTTTGCGTTAAGCCATAGGCCGGCTGGCACCACCAGGCAAATAAGCCCGACAGCCAGCATCAGGTTAGAAATTTTGTTCAAAGTGTCTTTTGAGCGCTCTTTCCTCACTTGCGCCGTTCCTCCAGTTCTTTCTCGCAGCCTGTCTCGCGTTCATTCGCTTGCAGCCTGTCTCGCGTTCATTCGCTTGCAGCCTGTCTCGCGTTCATTCGCTTGCAGCCTGTCTCGCGTTCATTCGCGCGAGGCGTGCGGCAATGTAAGGTTATCTCTACTTCTCTATCGGTTATCGATAAGCCCAAAATCAAAGGACTTGTCCTTTGAGAGTGTTCCGGAGTACGCGGCGTTGTGGCCCTTCCGCGCAAACCCGTCGGGCAACTCGCTGATGGCAAACCCGTCGGGAAGCGTAACCCTCGACGTGACGGTGGGCTTATTGATGACCGGCTGAGCCTGCCAGTCAAATCTATAGTCAATGCCGCTCTTATCGAAGACAAGCACATACGGCAGCTCATACGATAACTCCACGACCTTGTTCGCACCGGGTGGTACTTTTACATATCTCGAAAAGACCGTCTTGTCTTTTTCGCGGTTTATCTCGATTACACCGGCCTCGCCGTCAAGTTTTGCGCTCAGCAATTGGGCGCCCTTCGGCACATAGACACTCAGCCATGTGTTGCTCAGACCGCCCTTGGCCCCTAAGGAGTTCTCGCCTGTAACATAGGTCGGCAGGCCTGAAGCCGGAGTTTTGTTTGAAATATCGATAGACAGGGTCGCGAGCCCCGAGCCGTCCGGTCTCAAATCAATCGTATGCTTTATCTCTTGGTGCATATAGATATCGACCTTGTTCGCCCCGTGGTTTTGCATAACGACCTGTAGATAGTCATTGGTCGTCGGCATCAACTCACCGGCATAACCCAGACTCTCCGCTATCTTTTGCTCGCTTTCGTCGGTGCTGTACAAAGCCATATGTTTTTCAGATAACGCCAGCCCGAACTGCTCTACGAGTTTCGATTTATCCGCCACCTGCCCGGTGATGATGCGCCCCCAGACCGCTTGCGCGATATCCGCCAAGAAATCCTTGCGCGTGTCACGCTGTGGAAAATCCTTGTACGCCTTGACAAGCGTCCACTCGACAGCGTTGCCCGAGTCAATCGTGACACCCGTATCGGCAAGGGTGAGTGGCCCGATGGCATCGAGCAGGTACGAGAGCCCGACCGGGTCGATGGTGATGACTCCATCGAGCTTCTCACCCCGCACGCTCTCAAAGAACTTGAGCAAGACCCTGCTTACAGTCGGAAAGTCGGGGCTCATGTTCACGTTCGACCAGATGCGCGCCCCTTCAAAACGGCTATACCGTGCGGCAAAATCCTCGGGGGCGTCAATCGGTTTGGCTGGATTGTCGATGGCGAGTATCTCGTCGAATTCGTCAAGCTTTATGGCGCCGTTGTCGACCGTCAGTAACCCGTAGTTGCCGATAAGACCGCCTGTCGCGCGCAGTTCGGCATTGTTCTGAATCGCGAGGAAATAGCGCCTCTTCCCCTCTCCCCCCATGACTCCGGGTAAGACATCGAAGGTCACCTTGGCCTTTGAGACAAGGGTTTTCAACGTCGGAAGCTCTTCTCCGAGCCTTTTCTTCGCGCTCTTTATTTGAGGGATAAGATATCCGTCGGGTATCTTATCGAAAGCCGCCATCGCTTGAAGCACGTGCAGGTGTGCCCGGTCGATATCTGGTTGTGCCTCTATGAATGGTTTAATATCTACCATTCCGTTATCGATGCTGATATCGAACTTACCCTGTTTTTTAGAGAACTTCGTCGAGGCTTGAGTCAGTGCCTCGCCGGCATACGCTACCTCGATGCCCGCCTCGGTCAAACGACGAACCGCTTCGAGGTTTGAGTTGGCGACGGGGACAATCGCAAGCATGGTCACGCCGGGCTTGCTCATGATTATGCCGGCGTCCATAAAGCTGTTTTGCGCTTGTTCGAAGTTTAGCTGGGATTTGTCGAATTCTCCTTTCTCAGCAGCAATATAGGCCGACCGCAGACTATCTTGGCCATTGATGAGCCACTTTTGCACGCCTAACAGGTCGCTGACGATGCTGCGACCGGCTATCGTAGCGGTTAGCGCAAGCAGAATCACAAGCACGAGTAAGAGAAGCCTTGTGTTTTTTCTCTTAGCGCGGTTATCTTTAGTCCTATGAACACGCGATGAGTTATCCTGGTTCGTCTTCTTTCTTAAGACACCGATAGTAATCAACCACCTCTTATATCGCGGGGTAAATTGCGGAGCGCATCACGTAGAGCCTGCCGGCTGGTATATGGTTGATTATAATAACCATTCTGTTTTGAAGTCCGTGCACCGTTTATGACAAAGCCGAGAATTCGCGCGCCCACCTTGGCAAGCGCGTTCCGCGCGGCGAGCATGTCGGCTTTCTTCGATCTACCAAAACTCGAAACCATAAGAACGGCGTCGGCTTTCGACGCAAGAATCACCGTGTCGGATAAAGCCGGCACCGGCGGGCAATCAAGGATAACAATATCGAACCGGCTCTCGAATCTTGCCAGCAAATCATCCATGCGCTCCGAATTCAACAGATCGGCGGGGTTCGGCGGAATCGGTCCGCTTGTAACAATACTTAAACCGTCTACCCCGCTCGCGACGACAACCGAGTCGGCGTCGGCGGCGCCTATTAGAACATTTGAGAGCCCTGGTGCTTCCCGCAGGTGGAAAACCTTACCGATGGACGGTCTTCTCAAATCGCAATCGACAAGTAAAACGTTCTGCCCGGCCTGGGCAAAGACCATCGCTAAATTCGATGCCAAAGTGGTCTTTCCATCCCCTGTCTCGGGGCTCGTCACCGCGAAAGATCGTATCGACTGGTCGAAATTGAGGTACTGAAGATTGGTCCTGATCCGTCTCATCGATTCAGACGTATCAGTGTTGTTGTCGCCCAGAAGGAGCGGCTGCTGTGATTTCGGCACGAGGCCTAACGACGTTATGCCGAGAAGTTGTTCGAGCATCTCCGGCTCTTTCACGGTCACGTCGAGCTTTTCGAGAACGAAGGCAAAACCTATGCTCATACTCAAACCGAGCATAAAGGCTAGTACCGTGTTGAGAAGCGGCTTTGGGGTCACCGGTTGCAACGCTACGATAGCCGATTCGACCATGCTGACCTTCATCTGTGATGCCCCGGGAGCGGTCGACGGGATAAACGCGATGAATTCATCCGCATAGGTGTTGGCGATATCCTTGGCGCGCTTCGGATCGACATCCGTTACCTTAAGGACGATGAGCTGGGTGTCGCGTATCGGCTGCGCCTTTACTTTTTTCATCAGGTCATCGGGCAACAAAGGAAGCTCCAGCCGTGTTATGACCCGCTCTGCCAGCGTGCGGCTGACCATTATCTCACTAAAGGTCTTGGCGAGCTGCTGACTAAGGAGAACGGCCTGGTACGATTCAGAGGATGATTGATCGTTGAGGGGCGCCTGAGCCTGCGCTACCAATATTTTGGCTGTCGCATCGTATCGCGGCGTCATGTACATCGTCGCAATCACGGCCAATAGAACACAGAGGGCAGTGCCGATTACGACAATGCCCTTCCTTTTCGCGATTATCTTGAGAAACTGAACGATTTCAAGTTGCTCTTCCATATTTACTCCATATCGGTGTGCGCCTCGAGTCCTGGCCATATAGTCGCAGCCACTGGCCATATAGTCGCAGCCAACGCAGTTGCGCACTGAATGTTTCCGCGGTGCTACGGTATATGTCGGTACGGTATATGTCGGCATAGCGAGCACACTTCTATACTGCGCGCGTATACATCCGGATTTCGGGGTTCGCTCATTCCGAGTGACTTTTATGAGCAGCGGCCAACACTTCTAGATGTTAGGAGTTACTTGCGGGTATTACACAAACGAGGAATCAGACCTTTTAGTTTTGCTTAAGCACTTTGATACCGAATCCAACGACCGTTAAGGCCAGACCGGCTATTAGTAGAACCCAAAGCGGTGTGCCGCCGGTATATGGTAATTGCCCTTTTGTCGATGCCACCGGCTTGCTTGGCGTAGCTGTTTGCTCCGGCTTTACTTGCTCACCTAAGACGGGCCGCTTCTCGACTACATTCAACGAGCCGATAAGAACCCGGCTTCCGGTGGAGTACGGTTCGATAGAGTCGTCAGGATGGGTTCCGCTTGAGGGACCTTGAGCGGATAATGAGTGCATACCCTTGCTTATGCTTGGCGGAACTTTATAACTAAACGATATGTTGCCGTTGATATCGGACTTGACGACTTTAGCACCGTCCCCGTCAAACTTGACCGTTACATCGGCCATCGGCTGAAAACCGCCGCCCGTGGCCGAAACCGTCCCGTTTGAATCTACGGTTGCGGGGCTGACACTAAGTGAACCCTGGCTCGCCGCAAATGCTGCATTGGCCGTGAACAGCAGAGCAAAGGTTATAACAAAGGTCATAATACTCGTGATTAATCTCTTCATAACAACCTCCTTTCTTGCGTAAAAATTTCTTTCGCAAACATGATTCCGTTGCTGCAAAGAGGCTGTCAGTCGTGGTACTTCTTATCTGTTTCTTGAACCTTAATCGCAATAATTGCTTGCGTTTGCTTTTCGTTGCGCCGTTCGACCAGGCACAATTGCTACACGACACAAAAATCGCAATAATTGCTTGCGCTTGCTTTTCGTTGCGCTTGCTCTTCGTCATGCTTGTGTTTATAGTTTCGCATGCACGCGCCCCTATTGTTATTGGTCGGCAGGCTGATTTTCGGTTCATACCAGCGGAGGATGTCTATACCGGTAAGCAAATTATTATATTGCTTACTGCTGAGAGATAAATAGCGCGAGCCGTGAAAAAATATCCGAGTTTAAGGCTATCGAAGGCATAAGAGAGTTTTGGGAAACACTGCATTTGAAAATAGATTTACTGATATGCTGGTAAATGGGGACAATGAGGTCTGACCCCCGGCACCCCTGGCACTATGCTGTTATCGATTCTAGTTTTTCTTTTGTGACACGGGGTAATCTTACTGGAGCAAAAAACCTTTCGGGATATAGATAATCCTCGCCTGATTCATCAACGACTCTTATCTGATGTTGTTTTTCAGCCACTTTGTCGGTTAACACCTCATAGAGTTTTCTTGTCTCCAGTGATGATTCATAACCGCCGTTATCAACGCATATCATAAAATGTCTTCCCATGACGGTCTCCCTATAAATATCTTTTGATCTTTATCTCTCTCTTCCCAATGCCATGCCCTTCGTACCAGTGCACTTCCGCCTCAAAGATAGCGCCGTTGTCCAATTCTACCCGGCAAATACCTTTTAATTTTCTCCAGTTTGCTTTTCCGTATATCTTATTTAAACGATTCAAATTCTTTACTCCACGACCTGCCGCAATAGTTTCAATCTCCCGAATCGCCCCAATTATCTTGAAATACATGTCCAATTCTAATCGTTTCTATTCGTTTTACCAAGCTAACCTTACTTTTTATCTTAATATATGATTATAGCAAGCTTGCCTTGCGTATCAAAAATACATGCGGTGCACAACCCCTGATACATCGAGCCTTGTAGAGCTACTAATACGCTGGTAAATGGGGATAACGAGGTCTGACCCCCTGGATTATCTAACAAAGATGTCTCTTCGCTTGATACCGCGCACAACCGACCAGGTCATTATACTTTACCAAGTAAATCAAAATATTGTTCTCTGGTCATGCCAACAGTTCGCATGTTGTTCTTGATAATTTCAACGTCTACCTCATTATATTCAGGAATCACAACCGCTCGCTTTGCACCGGGATAGCGCAAGACATGATGGGAACCTTCCTTGCGTTTATATTCACATCCAAACATCTGAAACATCTTCACAAGAGTCCTCCAATTAGCAGGGGTTAATCTTGGCATTAGGATACCTTAATCATCGATTTTTCAAAGCCGATTATCTCAGCTTGCGACACCAGAGTATCATCTTTAGTTTCAAAACCATGCTCAGCTAGATACTCCTCAAGGGTTCCTAAGTCACCCATCTCTCTAAATTGCATTTTTACAACTTCTAAAAGATTCTTTTTTGCTTCTTCAACTGTTTCTCCCTGAGAAATAAAGTCCAGCTCTGGAGTTCTTGCCAAATACCAAGTGCCTTTTTTCCATATCTCAATAGTTAATTGTAAATTCATAAGTTCTACTCCTTAATCCCCTGAGCTATAATCTCGATTATATTATATACAAAGCACTAATCTTAAACCATTGCTATCGAATGCGTAACATCGAGTGTTGCTCAATAAATGTGTTGTTACTGCTCGAGACATGACTGAAAAAGAGCGAAAATATTATCATAGGAGGGGTAAATAATAAAAGCTATGAAAAAAATACCCGAGTTTAAGACAGTCGAAGACATAAGAGAGTTTTGGGTAACGCATGATTTCTCTGAGTTTGCAAAAGATACCGAAGAAGCTCAGGCTAGATTTGTTCGTCCAAGAAAAGCGCAAATCACTTTTAGGCTTGAGCCAAATGAAATCGAAAAACTTAAAATAATCGCGCAAGAGAAAGGCCTCAGTTACACCTCTTTGGTAAGAATGTGGATTAAAGAGAAATTTACCTCGCAAAGTTAGGAGCCTCTGCTGAGCGGGGCTGAGCGGGGTCAGACCTCCTTGGAAACAGGGACGCACATCGGCTACCCTCCTGCTAAAAAGCCGCCTCGCCGACAGGCACTCTTTGCCTGTCGCTAATAAGGATTTCCAAGTATGCCCGAAGCTCCTCCCCTATCTTATCTATCAGAAACTTCATGACACTTTTACCAGTGGAAGCTCACGCTCCCTTACCGCTTCTGCTGCATAATGCAATGCCTCGCGAATATCTTCGTGTTCAAGGTCGGGAAAGGTGCGAAGAATCTCATCTTCAGTCATCCCATCGGCAACCATCTCGACCACAGTTGCTACAGGAATGCGTAAACCCCTAATGCAAGGAATGCCTCCCATTTGCTTAGGGTCAACTGTTATTCGTGTATATTTCATATCTCTCTCCTATCAAGAAAACAATAAACAAGCATTTATCTTAATTATAACAAAAGAACCAAGGTGTTGGGGTCAAACCTCCCTGACTATCTTGAACAGCTAAAATTAACCCTTAACTAAGGAAGTTGTCGGCTATCCTTACTCAAGCTATCCACTGCTGCACGGTAGTAACGTTATCCAGCGACAATTAAAATTACCGGTAGGAAGAAATAATTGACGCCGGACAAGCAAGCTTGCCTTGCGTATCAAAAATACATGCGGTACGCAATCCCTGATACATCGAGCTGTGGTTTCTGTAGCATGGCTTAACACTAGTTCTCGACCTATTCTATGTCAAGCTCTTGTGCTGTTGGCGGTATCCGCACCTAACCCCGATGATATGTCAACCTCGCCTAAAGCAATCTCTCTCCCCTGCGGGCGAAATGCTTATCAATCAAAACAAA